>JAQSXM010000282.1 GCA_029256645.1 Sporomusa sp.
CCCAAAGGATTGTGCTCCAATGTGAGCATTTTGAAATTCAAAGTAGTATGGTTCATTCCTCACCCTCCATATATACCTTTGCTTTCATAGGAAAACAGACACTCCAGCTAGCTTGCGCCTCTATCCTTATGGATAATTATATCATTTTCACAATAGTTAATGGTTAAAATTGGTTTATCATATTAATTTGCAATTAAATTTTATTTTATTAGGTTTCTTCAAGTATTTCTAAAACCAGACTCAAGAGAACCGTCCCCTTGAGTCTACGGTTTTAAAAAACCAGCAAATAAAAAGGTTTGAGATCATTGAAAAGTTCAATTTTCTTATTTGCATTATTCATATAGATTTTATTGAGACATACAGACATTTCATCAGAGTTTTTCACTAAATCTTTAAGGATATCAGTATACCTGCGTATCCTGTATTCATCTCTTGAAATATTTAGAATCAAGAACTCCCTAAATAGTTTTGGCTCAAGAAAATTATATTTTTCCCAAAATTTCTCCAAATTAATATTAGCTTTTTTCAATGTATTATTTACTTCAATTATTGCATTTTTCTTAGCTTTTTGATAATCACATATTGTATCATCAAGATCAAAAATTATACCTTTGATCATATAAATTCTCCTACTTTACATTTGAATTTATTCTGACCCCAAACTATACGGAACCTATACCAACGGTTCCAATCCTATTCCACTTTCCTCTTGAATTTACATTTCAATAACTCTTCACTTTTATTACATCCGCCTTTAACTGTCTTTTCATAAAATTGCCCTGTATTATAAACATACGCTAGCAAACGAATATTCTTCTACTTGAAATGGAGACTCCGCTCAATTGCACAAGTCAAATACGCTAAAATAAGTTTATGAGGATCTGTAGCTGATGAACTTAGTTGCGGTTGAAATAGTGTAGCTATAAAAAATTTATTTTGTGGTAACTCAAGTATTCTAACCTCATCGTTCTCATCAGTGCCGACTACTTTAAAACCGTTTTCGTCTATCAATTTTCGATAACTGGGGTTAAGCCCAAAATTACAACTAAAGCGTTCCTCAACTTCTGTTTTGTTATAAAACTTGTAAATCCTTGAGTTTTTATTTATAAAAATCTTACGTGTTTCTCCAACCAATGAACATGATAGAGCAGTAATGATTAAATTAGAAGCATATGGGGCAGATTCTGCATGTTGTGCATCATTCAATCCTAATTTATTCCGGGCATACTCAATAACGGTGTGCTGGAATCCCGCACATGTCCCAATAAAAGGATAATCTTTTTCTCTTGCAAACTGAATTGCCTTTAGTGCTCCCTGCATGTTCTTATATACTCCAGGTGCACACCAAAATCCATCAAAATTGCCCACACTTTTATCTGTATCTCTTTCCAATAATTCGGTAGATAACCATTGTAACTCTAAATTAATCCTTAAATAATCTGCACAGTGATTTAATGCTGCATTTGTTGCCTTGTGTGATGGACGTTCTGATTCAAAATCCCCAATTACTCCTATTTTAATTAAATTGCTCACCTGTATCCCTCCAGTATCTTTTCAATTAATTTATGTCAAATACATTCAGGCGCCTACTTGAGAAACAAAATCAAGAAATTGACAATGTTTTGCCCGCCATGTTACTATTAGAGCAATAAACTGTGGGCGATTGGCACCGGCTAGAATTAATAACGCGCCATCATTGCAATAGATTTTTTATATTAGCTGATCAGTATACTAGATGAAGGCTAAGATTACCGGAGGTAATCTTGGTCTTTTTTTATTAGCAAACCTCATTTTAGGTGCAGGATACATTCAATATATGTCAATTCAGTCCCGGTCCTGCTGCCGGATATTAATTTTCGGGAGGATATTGATGGACAAAGAACGATTGGCCTCATGGCTACACGAGCGCGAATTTATTTATAGTTTATTAGCCTGCCTGTACAAAGCCAGTCCTGCCACACAGTTATTGAAAACTCTATCGGCAAACCGACTATTAACTAGTTTAGTGGAGGATTATGAGCCACTGGTGGCCCCTGAGCAAATCGAAGTATATTCAGCCGTGCAACGTCTGCAGGACGAATTAGACCTTGGTCTTAGAAATCCCGCAGACTATCAGAAACTGCTGCAAGCTGATTTTAACCATCTGTTTGTCGGTCCCGGGCATTTAGCAGCGCCACCGTGGGAATCGGTGTACCGTTCCAGGGAGCGGCTGATATTCGGCGAGCAGACGCTGGCTGTGCGGGAATTCTACCGTAGCTTTGGCCTGGAAACCAAGAAACGGCGCAGTGAGCCTGACGATCATATTAGCTTAGAGTTGGAATTTATGGCTTGGCTTTGTAAACAAGCGGCAAAACCAGATATTAGTACGGAAAAACTGAACTTATATATGTCCGGGCAAACACGTTTTTTGTCCGGACATATATTGGAGTGGGCTCCCGCTTTATGCGATGATATAAGAAAAGCAGCTGAATTAAACTTTTTCCGCGGGTTGGCTCTACTAACAAAGCAATGGCTTAAAGCTGACGCTGCCGACACTGAAATGATTGCAAGTGACTTGATCGTGTAATAGTCTTCTACAGGGCGTCACGATGCGGCACTATAACCAGGGCAGGCTGAGTCTGCCCGGCAGCAGGCAGTCCCTTTGTCTCATTGGCTTTACCATATTTGTGCTGCAGCTCATCCAGCGGGCCGAAATCAAGCGCGCGCAGCGGGCAGGAGGCTACGCAGACCGGCGGTTTGCCGGCTGCCAGCTGATCCCGGCACAAGTCACACTTCCCGGTCTTTCTGGTTTCTTTGTTATATTGCGGCGCACCATACGGGCAGCTTTTTACACACTTGCGGCAACCTACACACTTGTCCTGATCAATATATACAATCCCATCGGCTGCCTGTTTTTGAATAGCACCAACCGGGCAACTATTAACGCAAACCGGTTTGCGGCAGTGGTTGCAGCTGATGGATGTCCAGAAGGCATACACAGCAGGTATAACAGTTGTATCTTTTATTTGAAAGCCTCCGCCTGCCGTCTCAGTCACCCGCCGGAACAACTGGCCCGCTTTCAAGTCATGTTTGTCCTTGCAGGCCACCTGGCATGTCTTACACCCGACACAAAACTTCTGTTCCACATAAAAGGCTAATTGCTTTGCCATGGCTGTATTCTCCTTCCTCTATACCTTACTAATCTGCACTAGATTGGTATGGGTAGCATTACCGAAGGCCAACGGTGTCGGGTGGTATTTGGTCAGGGTGTTTATGCAGCCGCGTTTATCAACCCCCTGTTCATCAGGGGTCCACCAGGCCCCCTGGGGTACTGAAACGACGCCCGGCATAATCCGCGGCGTAATTTTGACCGGCAGGGAGATTACCCCCCGGTCATTATACACCTTAACCAATTCACCGTCTTTCAAGTCCCGCTGCCCGGCATCCCCAGGACTGACCCAGACCTCCTGCGCACCGGCCTCTTCCATCCAGGCGGTATTGTCGAAAATAGAGTGTACGCGCCGTTTGTAGTGATGGCCGATGCATTGCAATGGGTATTTTTCCCGCAGGGGATCTTCCGGCCCCTCCCAGGCTTTTACATATTTAGGTATGGCTGGAATCTCTTGCAGTTGTTTCATATCCCATAATTGCTGCGAGAATATCTCAATCTTGCCGGAAGGTGTGGGGAAAGGGTTATTCCCGGGATCTTCGATCTGCTTTTTAAAGGCAACCGAGGATTCCGGATACTGCCAACGATACACGCCCTTTTCTTTAAACTCTTGATAAGAGTAAAAGCCTGGATTCTTTTTGGCCGTTTCTGCCACAAGATACTGCAGCCACTGGTCGAGTGTTTTACCTTCAGTGAACCGGTCTTTAAGACCCAGACGGTCTGCAAGGTCACTGATCCAGTCATACCCGTTGCGGCATTCAAACACGGTATCTACCGCTTTATTCATAAACAAGACATAATCACCATAACCCCAGGGGGTAACAATATCATCCCGTTCATACATATTGTCTGAAGGCAGAAGAATATCCGCAAATTTGGCACTGGGGGTAAGGAACTGCTCGCTGACAACAAGAAACTCCAGCAGACTCTCATCCTGCAATAGCCTGGCGGTTCCATTGTTGTCGGCATGCTGATTTACCAGACAATTCCCGCCCAGATTAAACATCAGCTTGAGATTGGCAGATAGCTGTTTTACACCCTTAACGCTTACCTCCGGCCCCAGGCCTGCCCCCCGTTTGATGGCATCAGGCCAGCAAAATACCGAAATCTTTGCCTTGCTGGGATTAGGAACAGGGATCGAAGCAACAAACTGGGAGCGCGCCTGATAGCCAGTTCCGGACGCCCAACCGCCTTTCACACCGATATTGCCGGTTAAGGCCGCCAGTACCGTGCCGCTGCGCACCACCTGTTCCCCGTAGGCATGACGCTGCGGCCCATAGCCCTGGATCAACGCCCCGGGGCGCATGGTCGCATATTCCCGCGCCAGCTTAATGATAGTTTCATGCGGTATCCCGGTAACGGCCTCGGCCCACACCGGGGTTTTTGGTGTTTTATCCTCACTTTCGCCCAATATATAGCTTTTAAATGACTGGCCGGCCGGAATGCCGGGAGGCAGATGCGCCTCATCAAAGCCAACGCAATATTTATCTAAAAAAGCCTGATCATGCAGATTTTCTGTAATGATGACATAGGCCATGGCATCCAGCAGCGCGCTATCGGTCGTTGGCCGGATGGGAATCCACTGATCGGCCAGCGCGACAGCCGTATTGGAGTAGATCGGGTCAATGCTGATAATCCTAGCGCCGGCTTGTTTGGCTTTCTTCAGATAATAGGCGGTATTTGTGCCGTGAATTGTCTCTCCGGGATTCCAGCCTAGCAGAATGATCAGCTTCGAATGCGCCCAATTATCCCGGCTGCTGCCGGTAGCGGTCGTGCCAAAGGTGTACGGCGTGGCCATCTGCGTTGCCGCCGTGCTGTAGCTGCCATAATAGGAGAGAAATCCACCGTAAAGACCTAATAACCGGCTCATCCATACCCGCTCGGAGACTCTGCCGGCATTGCCGGTGGCATATTGCATATAAATGGCATCTGGTCCGTATTGTGCCATAATTCGCT
>JAQSXM010000006.1 GCA_029256645.1 Sporomusa sp.
AAAACTCTCGGTGTTGAACAGCAGACCGTTCGACTTGCATGTGTTAGGCACGCCGCCAGCGTTCGTCCTGAGCCAGGATCAAACTCTCCAATAAAGTTTTGCAGTCACTAGGACTACTTATATTGAAGCCGTTTATCGGCTCATTATCAATTAAATCTTGTTTGTTGCTGTGCTGCAAGCAGCACAGCGCACAGCTGGCTTTTTTGATGCATTACTTTACATTGTTCAGTTTTCAAGGAACGACGTGTATAGATGATCATAAATATAATACTCTTTCCTAAGGCCGGCATAGATGGAAATTCTGTGCCATGTCCCGCGGAACTGTTTGTCACATACACATTTCAGATCTATGCAACATTTTTATATAGTATCACGTCTAAATTACCTTGTCAATATAATCATTATTACATTTCGCTAGTAGCAAGATGCTGCTTATGGCAGCTTATACTATTACGTATGTCATTAATTAATAGGAAAGCCACTGTAAGCTTGCACTTAACAGTGGCTAATTTATTAATACCAATTTAATGTTATCAGTGACTGCCAGAGTTAGTACCCGAATTATTATTACCGCCATTGCTACCATTTAGCATGTCGCTGTTAAATGGGAAGGGAAACTGAACATATGTGTTAGGTACTTCACCGACAACAACATATTCGGCGATAGGCACCTGCGTGTTAACACTGACACTCTCACTTACTAGTGGAACCACAATACGGACTTGCGTAGTTGCAACCAGGTAGACCATATGCCTGGTCTGGTTGATACCGGCTTGTTCAAATTTATCAACTACCTTGACCTGGACTGTACCAACAGGAATTATGGTAACCGTAATATTCGGACCTAAGCTAGCTAACATCTGACTACCAAATACCTGACCTATCGGAATCTGTATTTTCTCTGCGGTTATGGCTCTCAATGCATCCTGTACTTTCATTGTGGTATCAGCGGCCAGCCGGTTAAATTCCATCGTATTAGGTTGAATAAGTACCACCCGGCCATGTTCATCTAATGTAATATTTACCAGAGTTTTGGGATCAACCGTTAAGCTAACTTCATTATTAATTACGTTGTTGATCGAGTAAGTTGCGATAAAGGTAGCCCTTGTTTCAGCAATAGCCATAAGGGTTGGCTTTAGGTGAGCATCAACTTGCCAGAAAAAGAGTGACAATAGAACCATCAATACTATCAAAACTAGTGGAAAGAGTGGTATTGTACGCTTTCGCCGTACTGAATACCGCATGTCTCCCCCTCCTCTAAACCGACCTCACTTCGTTTACTTATTATATATATGGTCAAAGCTGGTTATTGGTTACTAAATATACACATTCATTATAATAAAACTAGCGGGAATACTAATAAAAATGTTGTGAGGTGATGTACATGGATGGTTTAGAAAAATTAAAACTAAATGTTGCTAATGAAACCCTTGGTAAGGAAATGAATACAGAAATAAACGCTGATAATTACGAAAGCGTTCTGGATGAAAAGAAGATAGAGGTTGCCGATGAGTTAGGTCTTAAGGAAAAAATTGAAACTGTTGGTTGGGAAAACATGACGACTAAAGAGGTTGGCCAAATTGGTGGTCGTATGGGAGGACATATCGGAGGACAAATGGTCAAAAAATTAGTAGAAATGGCTGAAGCACAAATGGCTCCTGTAGACGAGGCAACTATTAAGGATGCAAGAAAACATTTGGAAAGCCAACAGTGAAAATAAAAATGGGTCGCAGGTGCGACCCATTTTTTCATTTTCACCTTATTCTATGATAATCCGGTGATAATTCTTTTTGCCTTTACGAATAATGAGGCTATTATTTACGAATAAGTCGGCGCTAAGAACAAAGTCTAGATCAGATACCTTAGTATCACCAATATAGAGCCCCCCCTGCTGCATCAGTCTACGCCCTTCACTTTTAGAAGGAATAATACCGGTGCTCACAAGAACATCCAGCAACTTAGTGCCTATCACCGCATTAGCTACTGAGACAGTTGGCGCATTGTCTAAAATTCCGGCTCCGCTAAACAGCGCCTCAGCAGCTTGTTGGGCTTTTTCCGCCTCTTCTTGACCATGAATTAGTTTAGTAACTTCGAAGGCCAGTACTTTCTTGGCGATATTAATTTCCTTATCTTTAAGGGCACCCAGCCGGCGAACCTCGTCCATCGGCAAAAAAGTAAGGAGGGCCAAACATTTTTCCACATCGCTATCGTCAACATTACGCCAGTATTGATAAAAATCGTATGGAGAGGTTTTCTCAGCGTCCAACCAAAGGGCTCCTTTTTCTGTTTTACCCATCTTCCGTCCATCACTGGTCGTCAATAAAGTAAAGGTCAGCCCATAAGCTAATTTTCCTTCCTTACGCCGGATAAGATCTGCACCAGCCAAAATATTGGACCACTGATCGTCACCACCCATCTGCATGACACAGTCACATTGGCGGTTGAGTTCCAGGAAATCGTATCCCTGCATCAACATATAGTTAAATTCCAAGAAAGATAAGCCCTTATCCAGACGCTGTTTAAAGCATTCGGCAGTCAGCATGCGGTTAACTGAAAAATGCACACCAATATCCCGAAGAAATTGGACGTAGTTGAGCCCTAATAACCAATCAGCGTTGTTCAGCATTAATGCTTTATCATCAGAAAAGTCAATGAAACGCTGCATTTGTTTTTTAAATCGCTCACCGTTATGCGCAATATCTTCTTGTGTTAACATTTTCCGCATATCTGCCTTGCCAGAGGGATCTCCGACCATCGCGGTACCACCACCTATTAGACAAACAGGGCGGTGTCCGGCTTGCTGCATATGAGCCATCACCATCATTCCCAGGAAATGCCCAACATGCAAGCTATCTGCAGTAGGGTCAAAACCGATATAAAAAGTGATTTTCTTCTTAGCCAATAACTCCTCAATTTCTTTTTCATGTGTTAGTTGCTGGACAAAACCTCGTTCTTTGAGAGTATCTAGTACAGACATCGTTAAAATCCTCCTTAATTGCCCGGTTTCATCGCCGGTAAAAAATAAAACCCGTCCCTGGTCAGGGACGGGAGTAAACCCGTGGTACCACCCTTGTTGCTGAGAAACTCAGCCCCTCAAGCGAAGTAAAAACTTCTTTCAGCCCTTTAACGGTGGCTCCGGCCCAGCCTACTAATAAACATGTTCAGCCTGCTGCTCATAGGTGTATTTTCAGTTAGTCAACCTACCGGGTCCCACCATCCCCCAGCTCTCTGTAAGGCTTATCTAGCTTACTTTTCCTATTCATCACGTTTTTCATATAATTTGCTATTAATACTATAGCTGAATATAGCGACATTGTCAATTTTAGC
The DNA here is from genome assembly GCA_029256645.1 of Sporomusa sp. The sequence goes on from JAQSXM010000006.1 coordinate 3,328, forward strand.
CACACTATATGTCGTCAAAGATGACTTAGGTATCTATTTTACCACTTTTTAAGCCGCACTATAATTTTTTGTGGTATAATGATTAGCGAATCTTGACTGCATTACATTTAATAATTATAAAGAATTTATAAGGGGAGAAAGCCATGCAAGATAAAGACAAAGAAAACAACCGGCGCAAACCCAAGAAAAATACTCGAACAATTACAGTGATTGCTGTTGTTGTCTTCCTGGTTATGCTGACAGGCGCCGGGCTGGGTTTTTTAACAGCCAGTATTCATACAATGCCTAGCTTGAAAGGTGAAATACGTCCGGCTGTTTCATCTCAGATTTTTGACGCCAATGGCAAACTGATAACAACTATTCATTCAGTGGAAAATCGTTTACCAGTGTCAATAAATAAGATTCCTAAAGATTTACAAAACGCATTTATTGCTGCTGAAGATACCCGCTTTTATCAGCATAGCGGCGTCGACCCACGCGGTATATTACGAGCTGTTTGGTCTAATATGACAGACAGAGGTATATCTGAGGGCGGCAGTACTATCACTCAACAGTTAGCCAGAAATGCTCTGCTTTCACAAGAACAGACGATTAAACGCAAAGTACAGGAAGCATTTCTATCTTTGCAGATTGAACGTCAGTATAGTAAAAATGAAATTTTAGAAATGTATATGAACCAGATTTATTTCGGCCAGGGGGCTTATGGTGTACAAACAGCAGCCCAGATATATTTCGGAAAAAATGTTGAGGATTTGAATCTGGCTGAATGCGCAATGATTGCAGGTATACCAAAAAGCCCTAATTATTATTCTCCTTCCAGCAATCTAAAGGCAGCCAAAGAACGTCAATCTATTGTACTTGATCAAATGGTTAAATATGGTTATATTAATTCAACAACAGCCGCTAAAGCGCGGAATACGGAGATTAAACTGGCTACCCGCCCAATAACCAACACAACAACGGCTTCCTACTTTACTGATTATATTATGCAACTGCTTATAGAAAAATATGGGGCGGATGCAGTATATAAAGATGGCCTTAAAGTATATACCACTCTTGATCTTGAAATGCAAGCTGCTGCTGAGCATGCAATGAATCAGCTTCCGACTACCCGCACCGAAAACGGCATCAAGCAGCCCCAAGGTGCATTAGTAGCGATTGATCCGCATACTGGTCATATTAAAGCGATGGTTGGCGGACGTGGTAATGACCAGTTTAACCGGGCCGTTTTAGCTGAACGGCAGCCTGGTTCTGCTTTTAAACCATTTGTCTATTTAGCAGCTATTGAAAGCGGTCTTACCCCAGCCAGTATTATTGACGATAGCCCGATTAGTTTCGGCAGTTGGTCGCCAATGAACTATGATCAAAAATTTCGCGGCCCTGTTACCATGCGTACTGCTCTTGAACAGTCGCTAAATGTTGTAGCCGTAAAGCTGGCTCAACAAGTCGGTATTGATAAAGCTTTATACTATGCTCAACAAATGGGGATTTCTACGCTTGTGCTTAAAGGCGACACAAATGACCGCAACCTGTCTATGTCGTTAGGTGGTCTTACCCGTGGTGTCACGCCCCTGGAAATTGCCAGCGCCTATGGAGTATTAGCAAACAGCGGTATCCGCGTTGAGCCTACATCCATTATTAAAATTGTTGATCGCAATGGTAAGGTGATAGAACAAACTACACCTAAAGAGAAGGTTGTTGTTAATGAGCGTAGCGCCTATCTCCTTACTGATATGATGCGAGGAGTTATTAACAATGGCACAGGCACAGGTGCTTACTTTGGACGCCCTGCCGCTGGTAAAACCGGTACCACAAGTGACTATAAAGACGCTTGGTTTGTCGGTTTTACACCAGACTTAGTTGCAGCTGTATGGATGGGTTACGATAGCCCCGGATATTTGGGCGGCGTAACCGGTGGTACCATTCCGGCCACTATCTGGAGGAGCTTTATGAGTGATGTAGCCGCTAAATATGTGGCCCGTGATTTTGTAAGACCCTCAGGCATCGTAGCTGCCCGTGTATCTACCAAAGATGGCTTATTGCTTAATGATCCCACCAATCAGGATGGCCGCAATGAAATCTTTGTTGAAGGAACTCAGCCTAACAAGCTTTCGACTGCAGCAGCAACGGCAACAAAAGATGGTAAAGACGGTAAATTGGGTAAAGATAAGGACGGTAAAGATATTAAACTGGATGAAACTGGTGCCACAGATGAGACTCTGGATACAGATGAGAAAACCCCCCCACCACCACCGGTAAAAACTGATAAAAATCCGGTGACCCCATTGGCGCCACCGCCACCACCTAAACCTAATGATCCGATAAAAAAGAATTAGATAACAAAAAAACACGCGTAAAATTACGCGTGTTTTTTTCCATTGGAGCATATACATTAGTATAGGTTAGCAACTGCTAATTCCGTTGTCGTTGTCACAAAAGCAGAGCAGTAAAATAATAATAATGATAATAATGATCCAGCTACCGCCAAATCCACCACCACCAAAACCTCCGCCAAATCCACGTCCCATTGTATTTCCTCCTTCCAATCTTTTCTTCTTTCATGCAATATATGAACCCTGTGTTTCTTTGTCACACGCTTTAGCAGCATGTTCCTAATGTAAGTAGGAATTATTATAGTGAAGTATCATCGCCTTCGAAAAAGAACAGTAACAGGATAATAATGATAATCCAAATACCACTGAATCCATTACCGCCAAACCCACCACGAGACATTTAAATTACCTCCTCCTTAATTTGTCTATTAACGAGGGCGAAGTACCGCCCGCCCTTCTACTTCAATATATACAGTTCGTGCGGGAAGTGTTACTGACCCTAACCAGCATTTGGCGGCTAATTTTTGTTTATTTCAAATAGCCTTCTAATTTGATTAGGGGCGTCGGTTGCCACCTTCACTGACTGCATTGTACTATTAATTACGTCAGTAACATTTCTGATTTTATCTACTGTAGAAGTCATCGAGTCAAGTCGCCTGTCCATAGAAAAGTTTTCGGATGCCAGCGTCAATAATATTACCATCAACTGAACATTGAAACTTGGGTTTTCTATCACCTTTCTAAATAAAGCAGCTGGCCCACGAGCAGTTGATTGTTTTTTGGGTACTGCTGCCGGCAGTGTCTCTGGCTGCTCTTTGACATCTTTTAATTCAGCTTTTTCCTCCGGTTTAGCCGTTTTCTCTACAGGCACTGCTGCATTTCGTGGATATTTCCGCACGCGCATGTTTCCCACCCACCCTCACATTGAACTTTTTCTAATCCAATATATGAAAGATAAGAGTATTTGGTCTCTCCAAAAGTTTGGACACTCACAAAAAATACCTAACTGAATAAATTGGATAAACGAATTGCCTTATAAATCCAAAGCTTGCACCACTTTTTCTCCTGTAAAAACTGGGATTATAGTGGCAGTTAGCTATCGGATAAAAACAGAGGAGGTGCATAACCAATGTTTGAACAGTTTGGTAATATTATGGAAATGGTTAAAAAGGTCCAAAGCAATGTTGATAATGTTCAGGATCAGCTAAAACAAGAACGAATAGAGGTATCCAGTGGCGATGTTGTAAAAATACTCGTAAACGGCCAACAGGAGCTTATCTCTATCCAGTTAAACGCGAAATATCTTCTGGCAGATAATGCAGCTTTATTACAAGATTTGTTAACAGCCACAATTAATAATGCTTTAGCTAAATCACGCGAATTAAATCAGGAAGCTATGAGTAAACTCGCCACAGATTTAAACCTACCTAAAATCCCTGGCATGTTTTAAGGAGGAGGTACTATGCCGAACGATACCGATAATCCAGGATCTTCATCGCTATTAGGTTCAATAACCCGGATGCTGGACGCTAATATTAGTGCCGGGGCAGGCCCTGACAATCTAATTACAGTTTTAGCGCTGCTATGTTTATTTTCTATTGTTAATAAAAGCAATGCAATCAGCCAGCCAGTCCAAATTCAACCGGCAGCTAATAGCAATCCTCTACATAAACTACTGGGTGACTTGACAAAGGGCGGTGACGGCGGCGGTATCGGCGGCAGCGGTCTCTCGCCTGATACATTAATGTCACTATTACCGCTGTTAAATAGTCCTCAACTTAAGTCAAAACTCAATCCGGGCACAATGAGTACAGTGCTCGGATTATTAAACAATCTAGGTGGTATTGGCGGCAATACTCAAGACAAACCTAAAACGGAAGGTAAACCTGAACCACAAAAACAGCCTAGAGAATCCGAGCCTGCGCCTCAATCGCCTGTTCCCGATCAGCAGCCTGCGCCGACTCTTAAACAACAACCAATACCCTCCCCTGACGCAGAAGAGCCTGAGGATCAGGACGGTAAGAATTATGGCCGTTATTTAAACTGGAAAAATAATTTTTGAAAATGACAAAACCGGGGGATAAATGCCCCCGGTTTTGTCATTCTTTCTATGTATGTTATGTTCGATCAAAAAACGGACTTTTCCCCGACACACTTAGTGGAATACCGTAAGCAATACTGACATCCTCCTCAAATATATCGAGATTAAGTGCTGCACGTCCAATTGAAAACATAATCCTATTATCGACATGATGCTGAGCAGCTACACCCACTGCTGACCCCAGCGCAATCCCTAAGTCCCCGGCACTAATAGCGCAAACTCCCGACTTTTCAGTGTTTTCTTTACAGTTGGCATAGCCGCAATAACTGCAGGGCTGAACTCCCAGCGGCTTGACCCTTTGGCCCATTAAGAGGGCCAAGGGCGTTTTCTCCAGACATTGTGCGTCACGTTCAAAAAACTGAGCGCCGCTGGCTACAGCGATTTTTTTCATTTCCTCTACCAGTTGATCTTTGGTCCTGCCTTTTATAATCAAGACGACTAAATTGTCAATGCCCCTGGCTTTAGGGGCTGTCCGGGCAGCGATACACATCAAATCCGCAACCTGCTCGATGGCCCGCTGCTCACTCTCCTTACTTTGCAGAATCATTGCTCTTCTCCCCCATATATTATTTTATAGACTGTCTATACTAAGCCAATCTAGCTATAGTAGCGCCTGTGCCACCTTCGTTAAGTTCAGCTATCTGTATATCTTTTATATGTGGGTGATTCTTAAGATATGCCATTACTCCTTTGCGCAAGACACCAGTGCCCTTGCCGTGAATAATAAGCACCTCACTTAAGCCTGACAGGATTGCATCATCAATATATTTATCGAGAATGTTTTCAGCCTCTTCAATTGTTGTGCCGCGAATATCAATTTGTCGTGCTGCTGTTGCAACATTATTCAAGCTGACACGTTTGCTGGCTGTTGGTTCTTGATGTTTACCAGATTCAGCAAGTGCGCGGCAAGCCGCTATCGGGACCGTAAATTTTAAGATTCCCAGCTGGACTGTTACGTCGGTACCGTTTACAGTCAGTACTTCCCCTTTCTGCTTTAAGGTGGCAACATAGACAGTCATTCCCGGTTTTAGCATTGCCGCGGGTAACCCGGGGAGATGTTCCAGGTCCTCTATATCAAGTCGATTAACCTCCGCACTACTTGCTTTGATTCTCCGCCGGGCATTATCAATAGCATTTTGCCTTTCCCGGCCGCTATGCTCAGAAAACTGTTCTTTAAGCTCGGAAATTATTTCTTCCGCATTGCGTCTGGCTTGGCGAATGATGGTGGCAGCCTCTTCCTGCGCCTTTGCTAATACAACAGTCTTTTTTTCGGCAATAATCTGCTCTTTGACAGATAATTTTTCTTTTGCTTTATTCAATTCCTGCTCTAAGCGCGTTACTGTATCCAAGCGTGCAGTAAACGATTTTTTCTGTTCTTCCAAGGCGTGCAGAACTACTTCAAAATCAGCATGCTCTTTATTAATTAATTCCTTAGCTCTGTCAACTATCCCGTCCTCTAATCCAAGTCGCCGGCTAATTGCAAAGGCATTACTGCTGCCAGGAATCCCAATAAGCAGCCGATAAGTAGGCCTCAGGGTTTGTATATCAAATTCTACGCTGGCATTTTCAATTCCATGTCTAGTATAAGCAAATGTTTTTAGTTCACTATAGTGCGTAGTCGCAATGGTTTTGGCACCAATGGTATGAATATGTTCAAGGATGGCCATTGCCAAAGCGGCTCCTTCACTAGGATCTGTACCTGCACCAATTTCATCAATAAGTACTAAATCGTCAGCAGATATTTTCTTAAGTATTCCAACCAAATTGGTCATATGTCCGGAGAAGGTACTCAAACTTTGTTCAATACTCTGCTCATCACCAATATCGGCAAAAATATTGCCAATAATCGGCATCTCAGAGTCAGGCGCAGCCGGCACAAACAACCCGGCTTGTGTCATTAGCGCAAATAAACCCACAGTTTTAAGGGTTACCGTTTTCCCCCCGGTGTTTGGTCCGGTAATAAGTAAGGTAGTAAAGTGCCTGCCCAGCTGTACATCAATGGGCACCACCTGTTCAACGGGAATCAGGGGATGCCGTGCTTGAATCAAATTGACATAGCCCTGATGATTAATTACCGGTTCAATAGCCTGCATATCAATACTCAGCTTAGCTTTGGCAAAAATAAAATCCAGGCGGGCTAAAACAGCAAGGTTTTCTGAAATGGCTGCTGACACTTTGGCGATATGACCGGCTACCACCGTCAATATCCGTTCAATCTCTGTTTTTTCAGCAGCCATAAGTTGTTTTATATCATTGTTCAAATTAACTATTGCAATTGGCTCAATAAACAGTGTGGCACCGCTGGCTGATTGATCGTGAACTATGCCGGGGAAATTATTGCGAAATTCCTGTTTAATCGGAATGACATACCGGTCACCACGCATAGTGACTAAAACATCCTGAAAATATTTCTGGTATTCGCCTGACCGTAAAATACTATCCAGTCGTTCTTTTACACGGCCCTGTGTCTGTTTTATCTCCCGCCGGAGCTTTGAAAGTTCACTGCTGGCATCATCTCTGATCAAACCTTGTTCGGTCACCGTAGACTCAATCATAGTTTCAATGTTTCTTAATACTGTTATCTGGTTGGCTACAGTGCTAAGCAGCGGTGTTGCTATAGGCAGGTCAACGAAAAAACTTTTCATACGTCTGGCGGCGTACAGGGTACTGCCTACTGCTAATAGTTCATGTGGTTCCAAAACAGCACCAAGTTCAGCCCTTTTTATGGTAGCCCGCACATCGCGAATTCCCCCGAGTGGCACACTGGGAACATTATTTAACAGGCCACGGGCTTCGGCGGTTTCGGCCAGACGTTCTCTTACCTTGCCGGCATCATTGACCGGCACCAAGCTTTCCGCAAGCTCCCGTCCCATAATTGAACCGGTGCGCTCGGCCAGCATGTCCCGAATTTTATTATATTCTAACGTTGACAACACGGCTGCTTCCATGTAAATTCTCCTCTAATACTATAATACGCCTCTAAAAAAATGACCGCGGGTAATATGCTCATGCTCAACACCATTGGCTTTTTCCTGGAGGATCAGCGGATGGCGCTCCCCTTGGTCAATAAGCTCACGGTATAGCCTGGTAATACTGGCTACATCCTTAACTAAACTATATTTCGCCTCAAACCGCAACCGGCTTAGCCCAGCGCGCATGAGTCGCGGAACATGCGGCAGCATAGACAGCTCTTTGGCATTAAGAATGTGCATGCGGCAAAACTGGTCAGTAGCGACAGGGAACAACTCATTCATTCTATCCTTTAGCCAGTATTGACCACGCAGGCAAGCCTGATTACAATTCCGGATGTCCTGACCGCCCAGAAAACTGCCAGGCATGCAATAGTCAGAAATCATTAGCGTCAAATGTCCATGCACTAAACATTCCAATTGGGCAAGCTTTTTTCCGGCAAGTACTTCGACCTGAGCAAAATTAAGTTCCGGCGAAAGTGTTAAGCTGGTTAAGCCTAAATCACTTAGATATTTTGCCGTGACGCTGTTATAGATATTTAACGGGTAATCTCCGTGCAAGGGCATATTAACAAGCCCCTTGAACAGATGAAGGGTGCCAATATTGCCTACACTTATGGCATCTGGCCTAATATCATTAAATAAAGCGGCGCTCTCTTTTAACTCTGCCATTTGACTTTGCTGTACTAAGCGCGGTGTATTAAAAACAATCTTGCGACCGTGTTGCCGGACATAAGCTGCCGCATTATGATAATCTTCGCCAGATAGCGAGCGTTTTCCGAAACATTCGCCGCCAAACATGACAATATCAGCACCATTATCCACTGCGATTTTTACTTTGTCTACGGTATCAACATTTACCACAAGTTCCGGTTTGTTTCTTAGAGTTGCCGTTCGCACCTGTGGTACTAACGAACCAATAGATCTGTCTTTAGGAAGCGGCGCTCTGGCAAACCGGGCCAGACGTGCAATTTCTAACTGTTCTACAGCCCGGCGCCTGGCATCATTCATCTCGCTGATTGGTACCATTACTTCACCTTGGATATGACAATCCAGATTGTTTAACGCAAAAACGGTAGTACCCAACCGCTCAATTTGTTTAGCCACACTATCTGGTGTAAGCGGTCGCTTTAATGCTTTCTCAGCGATAAATGCCGTTTCTGCGTGGCCGGTAAAACCTTCGTTATCCTGCACGGTTATTACTAACGGCTTGCCTTCTGTTACAGTTACTGTAACATCAACAGGTATCCGCCGCACCGCTTCCGCCCGGCTGAAGTACGACCTTGCCCGCTCCATCAGCTTAGCATCAAATATCTTAAAGACCCTGTCATTGTCACGAACAGGTGAAGTTACCGGAATAGCTACTGCGGTATTAGCCTGAGCCTCGGTTACGCTTGTACCATCAATGGTCATAGTGTGAACCGTGACATTAACCCGCCCGCCTACTTTAACCCAAAACTCAATAATATCACCAATAGCCAGTGGTTCATCCAATTTAATAACGGCGATCTTTCCTGAGGCCTGATAACTAAGCACCCGGCCAACCCGAACCCCACGGTTATTGGGACGCCGGTCGCTCATCATATGGCGGCCATTTTTCCCATGGAGATGTGCAGTAGTAAAGTCACGGTTAAATATCTGCGCTAAATCCTTTTGATCCTGCTCACTAATATTATATTCGTCCCTGTTTGCCAAATAACTGTCTATAGCCCGGCGGTAAGCATCTACAACAACAGCAACATATTCCGGACGCTTCATCCGTCCTTCAATTTTAAAAGAGGCTACCCCAGCCTTAATCAGTTCTGGTAATACCTCAATAGTATTGAAATCTTTCGGACTCAACAGGTATTCCCCGGCATCAGCCTGACTTAAGACATCATTGCCATTAGCATCAACAAGGGTATAGGGCAGACGGCAAGGCTGGGCACAGCGACCACGATTACCGCTGCGACCACCAATCATACTGCTCATCAGGCATTGTCCAGAATAAGAAATGCAAAGCGCACCATGAATAAAAGTCTCTATTTCTACTGTACAATTTTTACATATGTACTCAATATCCTTAAGCGGCAGCTCCCGTGCCAATACCACTCTTGCAAAACCCATGCCAGCCAAAAAATTCACACCCTCTAAGTTGTGAGCCGTCATTTGGGTGCTGGCATGAAGGGGCAGATCTGGTACAAGTTCTTTCGCTATAACAGCCACACCCAGATCCTGTACAATAATGGCATCTACACCAATCTTATATAAATGCCGTAAGTAGTCCGCCAAAGCCGGTAACTCACCCTCATCCAGCAGTGTATTAACCGTAATATATACAACTACCCCACGCAAATGAGCAAACCGTACAGCCTCCGCCAATTCATCATCAGTAAAATTGGGAGCATAGTGTCTGGCACCAAACATTTTACCCCCAAGGTAAACAGCATTTGCGCCGCCTTCTACTGCCGCAATCAGAGCTTCTTTTGTACCGACAGGTGCGAGTAATTCAATCACATAGATCATCCTTTCCTAAAACGGCTACTAAAGCAGGGACAATACCTGTTAAATCAGTGATTGCCCCTACCGTTTTTTGCGCTTGATAGCCAAGAGCAATGAGCGGGACCTTATTCAACGTATGGGTCTTAACGCCCATATCCTCAAAATTACCATGGTCACTTGTTATAATCATCAGGGTATCGGCAGGCAGCTGTTTATAAACTGTATCAATAAATTCATCAAGTATGCCCAGAATATTTTCAGCATGCTGCCAGTCTTGCTTATGACCCGCACGGTCAGTCTGAAAATATTCAAATATGCTAAAGGAATATTTCCTGGAAATATTAACCAAATTACATGCGGCTTGTCTTGGACTGAGAACCGGAAGATGACCTATGCCAAAATCAGGCAGCGTTGCATTGGTAATATCCTGATATACAGCCTCATTAATTTCCATCTCGGGTAATGACCTGAGTGGCAGCCCGGTACTCAGGGCTGCCAGTGTAATTGCCGAATGCCGTCGCTTACGTTTAGCAACCAGCTCAAAATAATTCGGTGTATACATATTGGCAGAAGTTGCCGGCAATCCGATTGCTGTTAGCTTTTTCATAATATTAGTTTCAGTAATAATATTAGCAAGCTGCGGCCCCGGAAAAGCTTGCATATGGCTGCCCATAATCTTGGCTGTATTTAATCCTGTAAGAATAGCTGCCTGTCCTGTTGCACTTTGCGGTAACCCGGGCACACCCAGGGTAGCATCAATTGGTATTATACAGCGTTCTGGTGTTAAGATTGAGCCAATATCATAAGTCATTGGCTGACCGAACAGTTGGTTGAACGTAGGTAAACCAAAACGGACGATTGGATTGATCTCAGGATTATTACTGCCTAAACCAAACCCGTCAATAAATAGTAATAACACCCGCATTATGTGATCCCGTCCTTATATGCTGCATAAGAAAGAAGAAGGGACATCCCTTCCTCTCTTTAGTGCAACTCGTTTTCCTTGTCAGTTGCTTTCTCTGTCTTACCTGAATTTAGCTTTTCCTGCTCCCTTAAATGGGATGCAAGAAATTGGACATCATCCATAAACGTCTCGAACTTCGTCCATTTTTCCCCAGCCAGGCTTAATGGGTTATTATACATGCTTTTAATATATTCCTCAAAATCTTTTTTAGTTAATGGATCATTTTCAGGTGTACGCAGCATTGTAAACTCACCGCAGCTTTCTAGGCGAGCTACTTCAATAGTACTTAAATCAGATAAATCAAGTCCCTTTTTGTGCAATTCCTGGCGCAGATCATCATAATTAAAATGGATTTTTGTAAAGTTTTTCCTAATGAGGCGCCCGTCTTTGACCAATGTTACCGGCGTACCCTCAAACCATTTGCGCAAGGTATTGTTCTTCAAGGCTAAATAGCCTAAAATCTGTTGCAACAACAGCAATGCTACCAAAGCCTCGACCCCAGCCACTAAGGTAGGGTTTTGATCCATTGTACCAGCCACAATGATGTCACCAATGCCTACCATAATTACAAAATCAAATGGCGACAACTGACCAACAGTACGGTTGCCCATCATTCTGACAACAATCAAAGCCAATGAGCATAAAATTATTAAGCGCAGTGCAACCTGACCCATTGAACCGCTATCAAACACGGTACCACTCCTTTTCTGTCAGTATTATTAACATGACTTCCAAGTGTTATACCGTATTACCGACACTAAAAGAGGCTATTTATCCTCTTTTATCAATTCAATTAGCTCAAGATAGTCCTGCTCTAACCGCAAAAACTCATCAGCAATATTTAATGCTGTCAATACAGCAATCTTGGTCGGTGAGAGCCGCAGGTTAGCTTTTGCCGTTTTCTTCATGCGTTCATCAAGCATGGCTGCTAAGCGTCTGATCCGCTCTTGTTCTATGCTACCTTTTAAAGCATAACTTTCACCGTATATCTCAACAGTAACTTTAGTTTTTATATCTGACATACTCCACCTGAATTTAATATATTTATTGAGAATATACTTCTAGCACCTAAAAACTAATTCCTGCTAGAAAAAATAAAAAGGCGGGATAACCCGCCCTGATACCAGTAATTATTGTTCATTAGCCGCTTTGGCTTTATTAAGAGTGCTATTTCGATAGCTGTAAATGAAGTACACAACAAAACCGATAGCAGACCACACCCCAAACCGTATCCATGTTTCTGCCGGCAAATTAAACATTAGATAACCGCAAGACAGTACAGCCAGCGGTGCAATGATTGAAACAGCCGGGCACTTAAATGAACGTGGAATGTCAGGCCGGGTATGTCGAAGCATTAGCACACCAATTGCCGCAACAACAAAGGCAAACAGCGTACCAATGTTAGTAAGCTCAGCAATAATACCGATGGGTGTAAAACCGGCGATAAGAGCAACGGCAACCCCAGCGGCCATTGTGATAATATGAGGAGTACCATATTTGGGATGTACCTTACAAATACTAGCCGGAATAAGTCCATCACGTGACATCGCAAAAAATATCCGTGTTTGTCCATACATTAATACTAATAATACGGTAGTTATACCGGCGATAGCGCCAGTACCTACAAGGGCTGAGCCAAAATTGTAACCAATTGCGCGGAGGGCATAAGCAACAGGTTCGGCATTGTTTAAATCCTGGTAAGGCACTACACCCGTTAAAACACCAGCAACAACAATATAGAGTATTGTGCATATAACAAGAGAACCAATAATACCTATTGGTAAATCGCGTTTAGGATTGCGGCATTCTTCAGCAGCAGTAGCTACAGCATCAAATCCGATATAGGCGAAAAAGATAATTGCCGCACCGGCTGCTACCCCTGAAAATCCATATGGCATCAGCGGGGACCAGTTAGCAGGATTCACCTTAGGTCCGGCCAGTGCCAGGAAGATAAAAACTGCGATAAGTTTTACAACTACAAGGACTTTATTAAGAGTAACACTTTCCTTGGTACCACGCACCAATAGTATACTTAAAAACAGTGATATCAACATAGCCGGCAGATTAACAATGCCCCCATCGGCTGGTACAGCAGTAAATGCCTTGGGAAGTTCAATACCACCAGACTTAAGCAGGCCGACCATATAACCTGACCAGCCGGCGGCTACAGCACTTGAACCCACAGAGTATTCAAGAACGAGATTCCACCCAACAATCCAGGCGACAATTTCCCCTAAGGCAGCATAACTGTATGTATATGCACTACCCGCGATTGGTACGATAGCAGCAAGTTCGGCATAAGCCAAGGCGGCAAATGCACAAGACAACCCAGAAATAACAAATGATAACATGATACCAGGTCCAGCATACTTAGCGGCAGCTACGCCGGTTAAAACGAAAATGCCGGTACCAATAATACAACCAATTCCTAAAAGAATTAGGTCAGTTGCCCCAAGAGTCTTTTTCAAACCTTTTTGTTCTGCACCTTCTTTAAGCATGTCAATACTTTTTGTGCGGAAAACATTCATAGTTTCACCTCTCTATTATTTTTCCCAATGGAGAAAAAAATAGACCTGTCCATAAAAGACAGATCTATTTTAGCAAACGTCCAATCAATAAAGACATTTACACCAGATGTCCATCCCGGTTAACAGTTTAACATAAAAAGGATGGCAGGTAAAGTATTTTTTGTTTTTTTCAGAGAGACAAGAAGCCGGCTATTCCCTGAGTCTCGCTTTAAATGTTTTCTCAAGGAAAACAATTGTTCCCCTATAATACTCATCAATTTCAGCATCTGTCAGCGTTCGGTCATTCGCCCGGAAAGTAAGTGAGAAGGCGAGACTACGAAAGCCTGCTGGCACTTGTTGTCCAGTATATACATCAAATAACTGAGCGGTACTAAGTAAAGGACCAGCACTAGCAATAATAGCTTGTGTTATATCTCCGGCTGGGACACTTTCAGGCAACACAAGCGCAAGGTCACGTGTGATGGCCGGGAATTTAGGCAAAGCATGATAGCCAGGTTTAATGACCGCATGTTTAACCAGTACTTCCATATTTAGCTCAAACAAATAAACTTTTCGATTTATTTCATAGGCATTAAGCACCTCGGGATGCACTTCCCCCACTGTTCCCAACACATCGTCTGCTATTTTTATTAACGCTGTTTTTCCGGGGTGTAACGACGGATTTACAGCCGCTTCTACAGTGTAACCCTCGATTCTCAGCCCCTCCAGGATGGCTTCCACACTGCCTTTAGCATCGTAAAAATCAACCATATCCCTTGTTTGATTCCAGGCCAAAGGGTGACGTTTGCCGATAATCGCCCCACATAGCATAAGCGGCTCTTGTGGTAATTCTTTAAGGGGCAACTCCTCAGGCAGATATATTGCGCCAATTTCATATAGTTTGAATTCCTCATTTTTCCTGGAAAGATTGCGGACAATTGTATCCATCACTCCCCCCAGTAAGGTGGTGCGCAAAAGAGGGAAATCATCTGTAATGGGATTCAAAACCTGTATAGCGTGACGCAAAGAGCTGCTCGCGGGAATATTGAGTTTATCAAAAGCATCCGGATGGGTAAAGCTGAACGAGATAATCTCCAAAAACCCGCAGCCTGTCAGCACTGCTTTAACTTTATCGACAATGGTCTGGTTATAGCTCTGCTTGCCTTGCGCCAGGTTGCCGGCCGGCGTAGTTGAAGGAACGTTATTATATCCGTATATCCTGGCAATCTCTTCGCAAATATCAGCTGGTAGCGTAACATCACCGCGCCAGGTAGGTACAGTTACGGTAAACTTCTCTGCCAGCACATCGACGGCGAACCCTAACTGTTTAAGTATATCTTTCATGGTGCTGGCGGGAATATCTGTACCCAAATACTTATTAATTTGTTCAGGGGTAAAAGTAACCTGTTTCGGCAGCTGCATATCAGGGTAAACATCAACAATACCCGGACACACCTGACAAGCACCCATATCTTCAAGTAACTTAGCTGCCCGGTCCAGCGCCTTAATGACGTTAGCGGTATCCACACCGCGTTCAAACCTTCCGGATGCCTCTGACCGAAGTCCAAGGGCACGTGAGGTCCGGCGTACACTGACTCCTTTAAAAGCAGCAGCTTCCAATAATACATTTTGTGTATTGGCAGTTACCTCAGTAGCCAGTCCTCCCATGACCCCGGCAATACCAACAGCCTGAACCGCATCGGCAATAACCAGCATATCAGGCTCAAGCTCCCGCTTAATACCGTCTAATGTGGTTAACTTTTCACCCGGATTGGCCTTGCGAACAACTAAACTATGGCGAGCCAATAGATTATAGTCATAAGCATGCATCGGCTGACCTAATTCCAGCATTACAAAGTTGGTCACATCGACAATATTATTAATTGGTCGCATCCCGGCTGCCTGAATCCGATGTTGAATCCAGGCAGGTGAAGGCCCAACCTTAATGTTAGTCAAAACTCTGGCAGCAAACCTTGGGCATAGGCCGGGGTCAGTAATCTGAATATTAGTAAGACTATTGGCCTTCTCTACCCCTACTTCTTTTAGATTGAGCATCGGTTTCCTTAATGCGGCCCCGGTTAATACTGCAATCTCACGGGCGATACCGATAATGCTGAAACAGTCTGCCCTGTTGGCGGTAAGTTCGAACTCCAATACAACATCATCAAGACCCAGAGCAGTACGGATATCTATGCCAACCTCAGTATCTGAAGGCAAAATATAAATGCCTTTTCTGGCCTCAACCGACACTAATTTATTATCAATATTGAGTTCCTCAGTCGAACATAACATCCCATAAGACAGCATACCGCGCAACTTAGTTGGCTGGATATTCATCCCATTAGGGAGTGAGGCGCCAACGGTAGCCACAGGGACTATATTCCCTTGCCGGACGTTAGTGGCGCCGGTAACAATGGTAAGCGCTTCTGTTCCAATGTCGATTTTACACACCGATAACTTATCAGCATCAGGGTGCGGGCTGATCTCCATTACCTTACCGGTAACCACCCCTGAAATATTTTGTCCTAAAGGTTCCACCGCCGCAACCGGTATTCCGGCCATTGTCAGCATATCGGCAAGCTTGTCCGGTGTCTCATTTATCTCAACATAATCTTGCAGCCATTTAAATGACGCTCTCATAACTTTCCCCCTTTACTAGTTTAGAATTGACGTAAGAATCGTATATCGTTATCAAAAAACAGTCTAAGGTCATCAATACCATAAGTCAGCATGGCAATACGCTCAACACCCATACCAAAGGCAAAACCACTTACCTTATCAGGGTCAAAGCTGCTCATTTCAAGAACCCGTGGGTGAACCATTCCTGATCCTAAAATCTCCAGCCAGCCTGTACCGGAACATACACGGCACCCCTTACCTGCGCACATAACACAGGAAATATCGACTTCGGCGCTGGGTTCGGTAAACGGGAAAAAGCTGGGGCGGAATCTTACATTGACGCTATTGCCAAAGATTTCTTTTGAAAATAGCTCCAGTGTGCCTTTTAAATCAGCAAAGCTTATTCCCTGATCAATGACTAGACCTTCAACCTGCTGGAACATTGGAGAATGAGTAGCGTCATAATCCCGACGATATACTTTCCCTGGAGCAATAATTCTAATTGGCTGATTCGGCACAGACGACTGCATTGTCCTAATTTGAACAGGCGAGGTATGGGTTCTAAGCAAAAATTCTTTTGTTATATAAAAGGAATCTTGCATATCCCGGGCAGGATGATCCTGGGGTAAATTTAATGCTTCGAAGTTATAATAGTCTTTTTCCACTTCCGGACCTTCAGCAATTTCAAAGCCTAACCGCATAAAGGTATCTTTAATCCGATTTAAAGTGAGTGTCAACGGATGTAAATGCCCCAGGTCGGCCCGTCGCCCTGGCAGGGTTACGTCAATCGTCTCTGATGCCAGCTTCCGGGCAACCTCAGCTTGTTTCATAACTTCAAACTTATCGGCAATAATTTGCTCAATTTCGTTTCTAACCTCATTTACAACCTGCCCTGCCCGCGGGCGCTCTTCCGGACTCAAGGCCCCAAGGCCCCGCAACACACCTGTCAACAATCCCTTTTTACCTAAGTACTTAACCTTTAACTCATTAAGCGCTTCTTTACCGGCAACCTCGGCCAGCTCTTTAAGGGCTGTTTCTCTTAATGCCTTAAGCTGTTGTTCCATACATGCCTCCTAAGGAATAAAATAAAAAGACTTTCTGCCCACAAGGGGCGAAAGTCTTGATTTCGCGGTACCACCCTAATTATACTCAAATTCCTGTAACGCGGAAAAAACGCCAGACCTACGCAAGCAACCTCTTCAGTCCGGATACTCAGAAGTGAACTTCTGCTAGCTGTTTCGGCGCCGCTCTCAATCTTCGGCAGCATCCTCCCTGTAGAAACGTGGCTAACATACTCTCTTCGTCATCGTGTAACAATGAAACGAATTATTCAATTAATGCATCATCAGCCGTTTATACCACAAATACGCAGCAATGGAACCGGTAGCTTCGAACATTCTCCAGAAGAATTCGGCGGTCATCATCGTAAGACCACACACCCTCTCTGCCTGTAATGGCAATTTCCGTCATTGCTAAGCGTATTATATCACAGCAGTTTGCAAATTACAAGGTTGCCCGCTGTCTTACGGCTTCGTACAATATGACGCCTGCAGCCACCGCGACATTAAGGGACTCCGCCTGACCGACAAGCGGTATAGTAAGACAGGCATCTGCTTTATCAATAAGTTCCTGACAAACCCCCTGTCCTTCATTACCTAAGATAATTGCGGTAGAGCGCTTAAAGTCCACCTGATAATAAATATCTGATTTCTGTAGCGTGGTTGCAAATAGGTTAACATTCGCTGACTTGAGCCCTGCTATCAATTCTTCCGGGGGTATTCCTTCAATTACAGGCAGGTGAAATAACGACCCCATCGTCGCCCGCACTGTTTTTCCCGCATATATATCTACAGCACCCTTGAGTATAATCACTCCTGTGCAACCAGCAGCATCTGCTGTTCGAATAATGGTACCGGCATTGCCAGGGTCCTGAATACCATCCAAAACAACAATAAGGGATTCTTTATTATTTGACGTTATCAGCTGCGTAATCGTAGTTTGCCGTTTTTTTAACACAACCATAATTCCCTGTGGCTGCTCAGTGTCAGACAGTTTATTATAGATTGCTTCAGGCACGATAACCATTCGGCATTGCGCTGCAGTAAGCCTGTCAAGCACGCGTCTTGTTCGTTCACGGGTTGCAGCAGCCTCAGTATAAATGCATAGTTGCACAGGCCAGTCAGAGGCGGCACATTCTTCTACAGTCCGCAATCCCTCAGCGATGAACATTCCCAGATTATCCCGATACTTTTTTTGTTTAAGGGATGCAACTTCCTTAATTAGTTTATTAGCCGGGCTGGAAATGAGTTCACTCATTCTAGTTCCTCCAATTTTTGGATCCCCTTAGTTTGACCTACAAAAATCAGAATATCTCCAGGTTTGATATTCTCATCAGGCTGTGGCGGTACGATAAGCTCTGTTCCACGCTTAATAGCAACCACGTTAACTTCATACTTTACCCGCAGGTTAGCTTGTGCTAAACTTTGACCAATTAACTCTTTCGGTGCAGAAATCTCAACAATACTCAAATCCGGCGACAATTCGATATACTCTAATACATTGGTCGATACCAGGTTGTGAGCAACCCGCTGCCCCATATCACGTTCAGGATAAACAACACGATCGGCGCCGATTTTAGACAGCATTTTACCATGCAGTTCATTGCGGGCTTTAGCAACAATATGTTTTACACCAAGATCTTTAAGCAAGAGTGTTGTTAACACATTAGCCTGTACATCTTCGCCAATTGCAACAACGACAACATCAAAATTCCGAATCCCTAACGCTTTGAGTGAATTCTCATCAGTGGTGTCGGCTTGAACAACATGAGTTACCTCTTCGCTAAATTTCTGGATCCGTTCTTCATCAGAATCGATAGCCAGCACTTCATACCCAAGTGTGTAGAGCGTGGTTGCCACACTGGTACCAAAACGTCCTAATCCGATAACCGCAAATTGTTTATTCTTATTTTTCATTATAACAACGCTCCTTAGCCGATAATAATTTTCCCTTCAGGATACTGCAATTTACCTTTACGGTTCTTTAGTGCCAATGCCAAGGCTAGAGTGACAGGCCCGACCCGGCCTGCAAACATTGTTAAAATAAGCCAAAGCTTGCCGGAAGTAGTCAAATCTGGCGTAATACCTGTTGTTAGACCTACTGTACCAAAAGCTGAGGTTACTTCAAACAACAACTTCAGAAAGGGTTGATTCTCCGTAATACTTAACATCATGGTCACAAAAACAACAAGAAGAGCTGAAATAAGCAGGACAGAAAATGCTTTATAAATGATTGAATGCGGAATTCTCCGTTCAAATAGTTCAGCATCATTCCTGCCTCTGATCAGCGCCCAGATAGCAGCCGCCATAACCCCTGCTGTTGTGGTTTTTATACCGCCGCCTGTTGAAGCCGGTGACGCACCAATAAACATGAGCAATACCAGGAAAAACAGCGTAGCATCAGTAAGTTTGCTCATATCAACAGTATTCCAACCTGCACTGCGCGGTGTCACCGAATGAAAATAACTAGCGAGTAATTTCCCTTGCCAGGACAGATTAGCCAAAGTACCGGGGTTATCATATTCGAGCAGAAAAATCACTACTGCACCAAAAATTGTAAGAAATAAAGTAGTAACCAGAACCACTTTAGTATGAAGTGAAAAAATACAAAATCGTCGGTTTGTCCAAACATCGGCAATAACTGTAAAACCAATCCCGCCTAAAATAATAAGGAGTGAAATTACGATATTAACCACAATATCCTCTACATAACCGGTGGCGCTGGAGAATTTACCATTGATGCTGCCAAACAGGTCAAACCCGGCGTTGCAAAAAGATGAAACAGCATGCCAATAACCAAAATAAATACCTTTAGCCCCTAAATCCTGATAAAACCAAAAAGCTAATATTGTACCACCAATAAACTCAATGAGCAAAGTCACTTTGATAATATACTGGGTTAATCGCACAACGCCAGATACGGAAAGTTGATTCAAAGCCTCCTGCATGACTAACCGCTGTCTAAAATTTATTCGTTTACCAATTAGGATTGCCATAAGAGTGGACATAGCCATGATTCCCAGGCCGCCGGCCTGGATCAGACTTATAATAACCAGTTGACCGAACAGCGAAAAATATGTACCGGTATCAACCACGATTAGCCCGGTTACACAGACGGCTGAGGTTGCGGTAAACAGGGCATCAATGAAACTCATCCTTTGTCCGGTCACCGACGCCAGAGGCGTCATGAGCAGGACAGTCCCTCCCACGATCAGCCCAGCGAACCCTATCACGAGAATCTGATAGGGGGTAAGCTTCCATTGGGCCATATCAAGTAGGTTGGTAATCTTTACATCCAAGATATTCCACCTCTGAATTAAGTATACTTAATGATTA
>JAQSXM010000283.1 GCA_029256645.1 Sporomusa sp.
GCTGTGGGGTCATGAAGAGAAGGTTGGTCTGAATGTGCGTGTTTCCGAAGACGGCGTTTTGGATCTAAACGATGACGTACGTTAAAAAAAACAGGCCGGTTCCGGCCTGTTTTTTTTGAGTCGTGACTTTTGTCACAGCGTACAGCTATTCGATTTGTTAAACTAAATACAAAGATATCCAATCCCCGCAAATAAGGAGGTTTTATTTATGGAAAAACAATTCATAAAAAATATTGAGTTCAGTAAAGCCCATGACCTGGTCAATTTGGTGGATTATCAGCCTGGCAAGGTAGTAAGCCTGACTTTATCACAAAACAAAACACTCAGTATGACACTGTTTGCATTTGCGCAAGGCGAAGCGATCAGTACTCACTCGGCCCCTGGCGATGCTATGGTGCATATTCTTGATGGCCGGGCCGATATTACCATCGGCGACGAAAAAATCACAGCCACCGCCGGCCAGGTAGTCGTTATGCCGGCCGATATTCCTCACGGCCTCGATGCTGTTGAAAACTTCAAAATGCTGCTGGTACTTGTTATGTAAGCGTAAGCTTTAAATCTACTCCCAATACACCGATAGTTTGGCCTGCACTATCAGCGATTGGCAGGGAAATGGTTAAACAAGGCTGATGTGATATTGCTGAGACATACACTTGTGATACGTAAAACTTCCCTTGTTTTGCCTGGCTAAACCACTCTCTGGTCAGCGCATTGGCAATCCCGGCTGGCGGCAAAGAAACAATAAACTGTCCATCAATACGATTTGTCCAGGCGGCCTCAAGCTCAGGATTCTGAGTTAAGAGGCCGCTTAGTATTTCTTTATGGCTAGTCACATCCATACCTAGCACTTGTTGATTTTTCACGGTATGTTCAAGCTGGCTGCGCAGCTTGGCTATTTTACCATCCAATTCGGCCTGTTGGCAACTGCTGATATCAATCAGTCTCAACTTGCCAGTTGTTGCTACCAGTTGCTCAGCCACTTTCGCTAATAAATCCCCCATATTCCGGGTATCACCGAGATGTCTATCCTGCTGCTCTATCGAACTGGCTACTGTCGTCATCCGGCTAGCGGCTTTAGCAGCCATACCGGCAATCTCCCCTAGCGAATCTGCTGTTTTCTGGGTGGCGGCAAACTGGTTTTGTCTGGCAGCACTGGCTTCCGCCATTTTTGCTTCTACCTGGGAACTAGCTGCCAAAATAGCATGCAGACTGGCATCAGCAGCTCTCATCTCCCTGGACCCGGTTTCAACAGCGGCAGTCCCTGTCTCCGCAGCTTTTGCCGCCGCTAAGACCCCGCCATCAATTTCAGCCAACAGTTTATTGGCCGAGTTTGCCGCAATTGCACTGGCCTCTGAAAGTTTCTGAATCTCCTGGGCCACAACAGCAAAACCACGGCCATGCTCGCCGGCTCTGGCAGCCTCGATACTGGCATTGAGTGCCAGAAGGCTGGTTTGCGCTGATATGCCCTGGATTGTAGCCATAAAGCTATCGATATCTCTTGCCATTTGTGTCAAGGCCGTAATTCTTTCGCCAACTTCGGCTGAGGCCTGACGAATTGAATCCATAGCTACAGTTACCTTGGCTGCGGCTTCATAACCTTGGGCAGCCATATTCTTTGAGGTAATGCTATCCTGGTATATCTCGCCAGCTACAGTAGTAATCGTTTGCGTTGCTGCCATAATATCCTCAATCTGCCTGGCAGCATGTTTAGTCGCTCCTGCAATATCCTGCGTTAACTGGTCGGCAGTACCAGCTTCCTTACGAGCTTTTTCCGCCAGACAAACCGCTTGTTCAATAACATCAGTCACCTGATTTACTGCTGCTGAAACCTGGCATGATGATACCTGCGTTTCCTGCGCGAATGTTCGCAGCATATCGGCCAATGCAGCAATGTTATTTGCTAAAGGGTGTAGTTCTGCCGGATATTCATCCATATTAATTTTGACAGACATATCACCGGCTGAATACTGAGCAGTTAGTTTGCTTAGTTTATCAATGGCTTTATTTTTCCCAAACCATAATGGCATAACTCCACTCTCCTGTCTTTGATTACCAGCAAAAATTTCTTTATTTTTCCAATAAATATACTATAAAATATAGCAACAAGGCAAGGCCAAATAAAAAGGAGTTCGTAGCATATTGGACACTTGTATCAACCATCTATCCTGAGAGAACATTAAATAAATATCAATCCAGTTACGAACAGCTATAACACCAAATTTTAAATTACCAGGTTGTTACGAAACAGCTTTTTGCGCATTTCACCTATTAGTATCTGAAGGTTAGACAAAATCCCGCATCATTTCCCAGGAAATAATGCGGGATTGCTTATTATTGGGATAAAACCTGAGCTAACCGGTATAATTCAGGATCAATCTCTTTTTTCTTGTTAACAACATCCTCAATTGTTATTTCAACACATTGACGATTTCTATAGCCAATCATAATATCCGTTTTACCGTCCAGCAGGGCCCGCACCGCGGTCTCAGCTAACCGGCTGGCAAGCAGCCGGTCTGATACCGTTGGGGCTCCGCCACGTTGGATATGACCAAGTACAGAAGCCCGCGTCTCCAAACCGGTATTTGCCCGGATGTATTTGCCAAGATCAATTGCGCTGCCTGCGCCTTCCGCCACTACAACAATACTATATTGCTTGCCTTTAGCCCGGGATTCTAACAATTGCTTGCAGATGTCCTCCTCGGAAAAGGGGTCCTCCGGAATGAGGATAATTTCAGCGCCACCGGCCAAACCTGCAGTGAGTGCAATCCAGCCACAAGCGCGGCCCATCACCTCAACCAACATAACCCGCCCATGCGCTGAAGCAGTGTCCCTCAGCTTATTAATCGCGTCAAGAGCAGTATTTACCGCTGTATCAAAACCGATGGTAAAATCAGTACCCCAAATATCATTGTCAATTGTCCCAGGCAATCCCACAAACTTTATGCCTAATTCGCCCAGGTGCTTGGCACCAGTCAGTGAACCATCACCACCAATAACTATTAGCCCCTCAATCCCGCGGTCTGCTAAATTAGCAACTGCTTTTTTCCGCCCAGCTAAGGTTTTAAACTCCTCACTACGGGCCGTACCCAGAAAAGTGCCGCCTTTTTGGATAATATCGCCTACCGACCGTGAATCCAGCATTTTCATATCACCAGATATCATGCCTGCATAGCCATTTCTAATCCCCCACACCTCGGCATCATGCGCCAAAGCCACACGAACAGCCGCACGAATTGCCGCATTCATCCCCGGGCAATCACCACCGCTGGTTATCACTGCAATTTTCTTCATAATAACCCTGCCTTTCCTCAACTAAACCAGTCTAGAAGTCAGCTATATATTTCGGCAAATATACCCAATTGCCTGCCACACACCTCAAATTTTTTCTGCTATATTTCATATGACTTATTTCTATTTATTATGGTGTTATTTTATTCGCTTATTTAAATTAAAAACATTGCCACAATAGTTGTCACAATCAAACCGGCTACCACTGGCAGCAAATTACGTCTGGCAAGTTCAAAAGGACTTACACCGCAGATAGCTGCTGCCGGAATCAGTGCCCACGGCACCAGCGTGCCCCCGCCTACCCAGATAGCGGCAATTTGCCCTAACGCTGTCAGGGTTGCAATACCTGAACCAATAGCCGTAGCAAATAAATGTGCAATTGATCCAGCTAAGGATATGCCGGAGAATCCTGAGCCATCCAAACCTGTTATTGCACCAACAATTGTTAATGTGACAGCGCCAACCCCAGGATTAAGTGGTACTATCCGGGCAATTGCCAAGCCGATGTCGTTGACAATTCCCTGTGATCCCGGTGGCAGCACCTGGCCCATAATTTGATTAATACCGATATCACCCAGATAAAAAAAAGCGGCGATTGGAATTACCGGGCCAAAAATAGTAAAGCCAAATGTAAAACCATCGATAAAATATGCCGTTATTTTCTCTAAACTCTGATTCCTATATGCTAATAAAGTAATTAATACCAAGATCAATACAGCCGTGCCACCGATCAGCGCCGTAGCGTCTCCGCCTTGCAGATTAGCCGCGTACATAATACCGACATCCAGCAAGAACAAGGCAGGTACGAATACAGCCAGTACCTTCTTCGAGCTTTCCGGCAATATATTTCGCAATATCGCAACATCATCCTCAACTGGTGCAGCATCCTTGGCATATGATAATTCTGCTGCTGTACCGCACAAACTGTCTTGATCCCGTACATCCCGCATCAGCATCCAGTATGCGGTAACGGTTGCTACTAAACCCATCACAAATACTAAAGGTACACTGGCGCTTACAACACTCTGAACAGGAATGCCGGCGGCTGTTGCGGTCAGCTTAGGGGCGCCCTGTATAACAAAGTCTCCTGATAAAGCAATGCCGTGCCCGAATAGATTCATCGCTATCGCCACTCCAATGGCAGGCAGTCCAGTCCTTACTGCTACAGGTAAAAGTACAGCTCCCAAAAGTGCCACTGCCGGTGAAGGCCAAAAGAACCACGAAATGACCATCATTAATAAGCCTGTTATCCAATATGCCTGGGATGGTGTACGAATCAGCTTGGTTACGGGAGATACCATAGCTTCATTAATACCTGTGACCAGTAAAATCCGGCTCATCGCAACAATGATTGAGATGATCAGAATTGTCCCTAACAATTCGGTAATTGCATAAATAAAACTCTGGAAAATCCCGCTAACGGCCTGATAAATTGAACCCTTAACCATCAAACCGATAATAAAAATCCCAATAAGGCATACTAAAGAAGTATCGCGCCGCAGCAGCATTACGCCCAGTATCATAAAAATAAATAGTAAGTACACATAGTGCAGCGACGTAAGCTCTACTCCCATACCGCTTCCCCCCTATACTTCATAGTTCCTACAGGATATGCACAAAGGAAAGATTTAGTCATTTAACTATATAGTTTGCCATAAATTTATCTTCTCCAAAAAATCCCCGGGGATAGGCTGTCCCAAAAAGCGCTACTAAAGTTGTAGCGCTTTTTTACGTACTATTTAAGTACAACTTATTTTTAAACAGTTCTTAGCATACTTATTTTACAACAGGGCTGTATGA
>JAQSXM010000284.1 GCA_029256645.1 Sporomusa sp.
TTGAAGATAGACGAAAAAGCGCTGTTAGTGTCAACCTGTTACCGAATGGCGATGATTTTTTGCAACATTATAACGAAATGTGTTATCGAATTCTCCTGGGCGAAAATTTAATGAAAAAAGTAATTGAGGATGCTATGCAAGGCATTTCTTTATTATCTTGCCTTGCATATGTTGATAAAAGCAGGATTGGGACTTTAGGGCATTCTTACGGAGGCAATACAGTATTATTTCTCGCAGCGCTGGATCAAAGGATAAATTTTGCTTGTGCAAGTGGCAGCGCATGTACATATAAAAATCGAATGCAACATAATGTTGGAATTGAAATGGCAAGTGTTATTCCTGGATTTCTCCAAGAATATGATATTGATGATGTTGTCCGATGTATTTCACCACGGAATTTACTTCTTGTTTCGGCAGACGAGGACAAGTATTCAAAAGATGCCAACTTCATTTTTCATCAAGTCTCTCCGCTATATGCTCGTTGCCACCGCGAACAGGCACTATGCCATAAACGATACTCTGGAGGGCATTCTTTGACGACAGAAAGGTTTGAGTTTATTATTGACTGGATTGTTAAAATAAGTAAAATAGTTTTTCAATAAACAAATCGGGATTGACAAATGTAAAATAATGGCATATTTTGATTATAAATCCCAATATCGTCTGGCAATGGTTGACTAGATGTCACTTAAGAGACCAGTTTCAGTAAAAGAAATTGGTCTCTTTTTGCATTTCTGTTTGTGTACCTTAAGCGGCAGACTTTTGGACCGTAAAAAAAGAGAGAAGGAGTGGGCGCAATGGCCATTAAAACGACAGAGGTAAAACGGTGACAATTATCAAATGAGATTCATTGCTAATGGTGTTTAATCTCAGCCGGAATTTAATAGATGAAAAGGGATGAGGACTTTTACAAATAGTCTCCATCCCTTTTGGCTTTTGCAACTGGTTCTTTTCTGTGATTTTACCTTTTACATTAAGCTTTACCAAATTTAAGTGCTACCGGGCAGGCCCTTACACACTTTTTGTAGCAGACTTTGTTGAACTTGGCACAGTCATCCTGGCTGATCCTAGCCTGATAGTTTTTCTTGCCGGCGATTTCGATTTCATAGATGTCGCCAAAGGCTTTCGCCGGACAGGCCTTGACACACAAGGAGCATTTCTCGCCAAGGCATATTGGGTTTTCCAATACGGGATCGGCGGTGAGCGGAGCGGCGGTAATAATGGAAACCAGCCTGATCGGGGCCCATATTCCGGTGTAAGGAAAAGATTATTCAAGCCAAATTCACCGAGACCAGCAGCCACTGCCGCATGCCGGTGAGAAAAAGGTCCATACCACTGTGGCGCTGCCCGCGGCAGGCTGCGATCCAGGTTACCGGGCCAGGACATAGTATTGCCGTAGGTTGTCGGCATATATACCGTCCGGTAGCCATTTCTTTCAAGAAACAGGGCGCTGTACATGCTTAATGTCTGTAATTCAATATTGAGAATCTCATGGCTGTTACGGCTTTCAATATGGCCGCGAACTACAACCCGTGGCGACCATACCTTGGTATTTCCCTCGTTGTTGGTATAGGTATCCTGCTCTTTGAAGATCTCGGATTTTTCCATAAAATGTTCAAGCCCCATTACCCCTTCGACAATGGGAAGGGCAATCACGATAACCGCATTGGCATCGGCGATAAAATCACGGGGACCATGACCGGTGGGAAAATTGTCAAAACGGTCAATCGAGGCCACTCCTACCAGCGCCATGCCATGACTCAGCCCGCCAATAAAATCTTTGAATTCTCTAGTCAGTTGATTGTTGTTGCTTTGATCCGTAGTAGTCATAAAATCCTCCCGATAATATAAAATAAAAAAACTAAAGGCTGGAAAGATATTTCCCAATAAGAAATATCTTTCCAGCCTTTAGTTTGATAGCTAATCAGCAACAGAACCATATTATTACATTATCAACATTGTAGCTGTACAGAATAAATCTGTCAATACAGCGAGGATTCTTTTTATTTCAATTGCCCAATCACCCGCATAATGATATAATTTACGTTAGACTGATTATTTATAAAGTATCTATTTAACTCACAAAAAAATAAGCATATATACCGGCTGATCAAAAAAATATTGAAGGTCGGAGAGCAGGCATTGCTTTCCGACCTTCAATATTTTTTATCGAATAAAGTAAGGCTGTTAAGCCAGAGAAAGGAATATATATGGGGCGAATCCTGTTGCGAAATGAAAAGAAAATAATGGTGACAGTGGCTATAACTGGTTTTGCTTTGCTTGGCAGTGGTATTTGGTGGTGGATGTATTATGCCAATATTGTGTCTACCGATGACGCCAGAGTGAAAGGCACAATTGTTACGGTAAGTTCGCGGGTGGCTGCCCGCGTGGCTGAATTACTGGTTGACGAGGGGGATGCTGTACAGGTCGGGCAGGTTATTGCCAGAATGGACAGTCGGGATTTGAAAGCGCAAGTTGCCCAAGCCAAGGCAATTTTAGCAGCGGCAGAAGCGAAACTGGCCGGGATTAAAGCCGGCAGCAGACCGCAGCAGGTTGTCCAAGCGGCCGCTTTGGCTGATTCGGCGCAGGCAAACTTAGATAATGCTGGAAAAGTGTATGAGCGTACAAAATCGCTATATGCTCAGGGTGCCGTAGCGGCGCAGCAATTGGATGCAGCTCAGGCTGCGCTGGCGGTTGCACAAGCACAGTGTGCAGCGGCAAAGCAGTCGGTCAGCTTAGCGGCCGAAGGTTCGCGTTCGGAAGATATAGAAGCGGCGACAGCGCAAATGGAGCAGGCCGCCGCCATACTGGAAAGCGCCCAGCTGCAACTGGATTATACAGCCATTATTGCGCCGATTGCCGGTGTTGTAGCGTTAAAATCCGTAAATGTTGGTGAAAGCGTTAGCGTTGGGCAGCCAATATTTAATATTGTTGACAACAATAATGTATGGATAGCGGCCAACATTGAGGAAACAGCGGTCGGTAAAGTTCGGGTTGGACAAAAGACAACATTCTCTGTTGATGCCTTCCCCGGAAAAACATTCACAGGCAAGGTACGCGAGGTTGGTGTCGCGACCCGGTCGCAGTTTTCGCTGCTGCCTAATGAAAACACAGCGGGAAGTTATACCAAACTAACGCAGAAACTGCCGGTGAAGATAGCAGTGGCAAATACCGGCAATGAGGAATTAAAGCCAGGTATGTCGGCGATAATCCGTATTGATGTTCAGTCGTATTGAAGGTGCTGAAACGGAGCAAGCTACAAGCCGCAATAAATATTTAGTGTTGTTTACAGTTACAATTGGGACCCTGCTTAGCGCTTATCTAAGCAATTCGGTAAGTATTGCATTACCCAATATTATGCAGGTGTTCGGATTTAGTATGGATTCTGTAGTGTGGGTGTCACTGTCCTATCTGCTGCCATATGGTTCCATCCTGCCTGTTACTGGCAAACTAGGCGACCAATTTGGCCGTAAGCGGGTATATTTGATTGGGCTGGCTATTTTTACTTTCGCGACACTGCTAGTCGGTTTAGCATGGAACAGTACCACACTTATTATCTTTCGCCTGCTACAGGGTATTGGCTCCGGATTGCTGTTTCCTAACGCCATGGCATTAGTGTCTGAAGCTTTTTCGAGCCGGGAAAGAGGCCAGGCACTGGGCTTATGGGGAGCTTTGGCTGCATCCGGTACTGCCTTGGGGCCAACTGTCGGTGGATTGATTGTTGAATATTTGGATTGGCGGATGCTATTTTTTTTCGCTTTTCCGGTAGCCGCTGCCGGGCTGCTTTTGGCCGCTAACGTGTTAACTGAATCAAAAACCCATAGTGAAACAGCAAAAATTGACTATATTGGCGGAACGCTGCTGGTTACCAGTCTGAGCTGTCTGCTAGTGGTGCTTAACCAAGGAGCCAAGGAAGGCTGGACCTCCTTATATATAATGAGTTTGTCAATTACTGCCATACTGTCGATGGCTATTTTTATCGCGGTAGAGATGTATATTGAGAACCCGATTGTTGACTTGACACTGTTTAGGAATACTACGTTTACCGCTTCAAATTTGGTTGGTTTTTTATCGTTTATGGCTATGAATGGCGGCATTTATCTTTTACCGTTCTATTTTCGAAATATTCAGGGATATAGTGCCATCAAAGCCGGGATAGCCATGCTGCCGCTGACAGTATTCCTGATTGTATTGGCGCCTGTAGGGGGCCGATTGGCTAATGTATATGGAGCGAGGGTTCCGGCAACTCTAGGGATGTTAATTATGACAGTGTCCTTATTTTCTTTCCGGTTGCTTGATGAAGGTACGTCCTATTCCTATATCGCAACAGGATTAATCATCATGGGGGTGGGCCGGGCCCTAACTATGTCACCCTTATCAAATGGTGTAATGAATTCCTTGCCCAAAGATAAACTGGGCGTTGGTTCTGGTGTCTTCAATCTCTGTAAAAACTTTGGCGGCAGCGTGGGCGTTGCGGTAATGGGCGCATTACTTGATACCAGACAAACATTACATATCGGGACCTACCAGGACTATATTAACAGCAGTTCACAAACGGCAACACAGGCAGTAGCGGTCTTGCAGAATTCTTTTAGCCATAACGGGTTTACATTGGAGCAGGCCAGAAGTTTGGCACTGTATTCGCTGCAGGGAATAGTAACGAAACAAGCGGCTATCGCGGCTTATGGCGATGTGTTTCTGGTATCAGGCATATTATGTGCCATTGGTATCTTGCCGACTCTTTTTATTCAAACGGCAAAAAGTCGTTTTTTAGCGAATCGGAACACGGCAGGAGAAGCTGTAAAAGCCGCAAGCCTTGTCAGTACGGAGGAAAACTTACTCTGATTTTTTTTAGATTTACTACTTGTAAATGAACTTGGCTATTTTCCAATTCATCAGTTTATTACGGAAAATATTCCAGAAGAATACAAGGAACCTGTTGCGGGCTATTTCCAGGAACTTGCACCCAGAATATCTTGACGGTTCAATTTTACCCTGAGCGGGAAATCGGCCGAACTGGAAAATACATAATACCTTTTCTGGGGAAAATGCTTACCAGTTAACCTTTGAGGATATA
>JAQSXM010000285.1 GCA_029256645.1 Sporomusa sp.
CCGGGTTTGCATGGGGTTGCCGAGGCTGCAGGCAGTACCGTCATCTATCCAAAAGAAGATAATTCGCCATACATCAGTGAATTTGCCATACAGGAAGAACGCGACCTAGACCGCCTTGTTATTCCTGATCCGTGGACTAAAGGGCGCTTGCCGCTTCACCTGGCGGCTTTGCAAACCCTAATGGAGCGTTTGGGAACAGAGGTGCCGGTTACAACCAATGTGGCCGGGCCCTTCACTGTGGCGGCTAACTTAAGGGGGACTGAACCTTTCTTACGGGATTTGTACCAAAACACTGAGTTTGCCCATCGCTTGCTGCAGTATGCCTTGCAAAGTACGCTTGCTTATATACTCGAAGTGGCAAAAATAGGTGTAAAAGTCAGTATTGCCGACCCTACAGCATCAACAAGTCTGATTAGTCCCCGGCATTTTCATGAATTTGCATTTCCTTATCTGAGCGAATTGATTAGTAATATTAAACGACTCACCAATTGTGCCCCGTCTCTGCACATATGCGGCAATACGAAAAAAATATGGGAGCATATGGCTGATACTGGAGCTGGGATCTTAAGTCTGGACGACACAATCGATTTGGCGGAAGCAAAGGCAGCAGTGGGCAATCTGACAGCGCTAATGGGGAATGTTAAACCGACGGCAACGATGTTTTTAGGGAAGCCGGCCGAAGTGATCAGGGAAGCTAAAGAATGTCTGCGCAAGACGTATGATAATCCCAAAGGTTACATTCTGGCACTTGGCTGCGGTCTGCCGATGAAAGCCCCGGTAGAGAATGTTCATGCTTTGTTCCAGGCAGCCAGAGAATTTGGCCGGTATCCAATTGATCCGGGAAGGTTGAATTAGAATTTGAGCAGTGTATTACTCTGCAGTTATGAAGGTTCGCCATTCGCTCCATATATTGCCATATCCCACACGGTAAAAATAGCTGGTTCCTGGTTTTAGCCTGCTAATGGTTGATGAATACGTGTGAATGAGGCCGTCAGCAGTCAATAGATTTGTCGCTTCGACTGTAATTGTTTTGACGTCATATGGGGATGGATGTTTGCTGCTGCTTTCTGCGTATTGCAGATGGCAGCCCCCTGTGCCGGCATCCATCCTCCAGGTAATTGTCTGGCTGGTCTGTGGATTATTGGTGCTTATTACTGTGATTTGTTCAGGATATGCAGTGGCTAATGAACTGGTGGAAAGAAAAGGAACGGCAGGGAGGCCAGACAGGATAGTGACTAATATTATTATCAGGGCAATATGCTTGCTTTTTAACCTTAACATAAAGATTGCCACTCCTTAAGGCTCATTCCATACCACAATCCTCTTTTCCATGTATTTGAAAATGGTATCAATAGAGATGCTTAATACAGCAATAACCACAACACCGGAGAATATCCACTCAATATTGTAGTTTTCCTGGCTGTAGATAAGAAACCACCCTAACCCTGAACTTGATCCCATCATCTCGGCAGCAATGAGTAGGAAAAAAGAATAGCCTGCGCTCAAGCGTAACCCGGTAAAAATTGATGGTCCGGCTGCCGGCAGCACGACTTTGTAAAAGAGTGACCAGCGCGTCAGACCGAATGACCGGGCTGCTTTCAATAAGTCAGCGTCTATATGACGGACCCCGGCAGCCGTGTTAAATAAAACCGGCCAGATACAAATCCAGGCAATGATCGCCAGCTTAGCTGCTTCGCCAATTCCCAGGAATAATATAATCACGTGAAATAAGATATAGGGGTTAGCTTGAGCTGCTAGTTCAAACAAGGGTCCTAAAGCTGTCTCCAGCTTGCGAAACCAACCACCCATGATAAAGCCTAAAGGAATACCTATGGCCACCGCAATCGCCAGCCCACCCAGGGATCGTTGTAGACTAATTGCAATATGGGGCAGCAGCGTTCCGGCGATGATGAGGTCTTTAATGGCCACCAGCACAGTGGAAAAAACCGGTATAAACATGGTATTGACCAGCCCTAGCCTGGCCGATATTTCCCACACTAATATAAAAATGATGCTTGCAATCGTATTGGTAAACACTGTTTTCAACACTTTCATACAAGCCGCCTCCCCGTAAGTCCGTGTTATTCACCTATCGTGTAATTTAATGGCTCATCTTTTTTCTCAGTACATCCTGGTGGATGCTGTTTCACACCCATAGTATGGGTTGCATGATTTAGCTGAGGCGAGGTATGCTGAAGCAACCGTTCTGTATTTAAGCGATTTATTTCATGACCGCCAGCAGCAATAATGACAGCAAACAAGATTACCACAGCCGGTACATAGTATTGGTTGAACACCCTTGACCATCGCCCTTTCACCTTGGCAGGCGCAGCAGTGTCGAAGATTTCCACGGTTTGTTTCCAGTAAAAGCTGGTTTTTTCTATATGTAAAATGACTTTATTAATAAGAACTCCCAGCAAAATGATAAACACACCGCCGGCGTACATCCGCGGCAGCTGAGAAAGCATTGCAGATGCATGGACCAGCCAGCCCAATCCGGCTTTGGCCCCAAGCATTTCAGCGGCCACAAGCATAAATACCGCCATCTGTACGCCAATGCGTATGCCGGTAACAATCGTGGGGAAAGCGCCTGGCAACAGAATATCGCGCATTAAAACAAGAGCAGAAACATTCATCGACCGTCCTGTTTTAATTAAGAGCGGATCAACGGTGCAAATTCCCGTAATGGTATGAAACAGAATCGGCCATAATGCGACCAGGGCAATAATCATCAATTTCATGGTTTCACCAATTCCAAAAAATAACATAAATACTGGAGCAAGTGAAAATGGATTGACATTGCTTAATAGCCGGAAAAGCGGGTCCAAATAGTTGAGCACTCTCGGAAACCACCCTGCCAAAACAGCACCTGTGGGAACTGCGATCAGCAAAGCTAAGAGCAAGCCCAGTGCTGCCCGCCATAAACTCACAATAAGCTGCGAATACAGCAGGCCCTGATCCCAAAGCTTATACCCTGCAGCCGCTACCGCCGATAAAGGCGGTAAAAACTGCGCGTCAGCCCAGCCTAACCGTGGCGCGATTTCCCATAAAATCATGAATATAAGCAGTCCTGAACTTTTTAATGCCACACCGCTCGCTGCCGCTAACAGTCTCATATTCTCACCCCCCAGCGTAATAGCTCTTGCTTGAAATAAAAAGGCCAAAGAAGCTGTTGATAACAACCTCTTTGGCCTTCATTTTCTTTAGATCAGCCGCCATACAATATTATGCCGAATGATTATATTTTAGCATTAATTGTAACATGGTTTGGGGCAATGGTCAATTTATTTCTCCGGAAATCTATGGCACTGTACAACAAAAAATACTGGCATCGAAAAGTTCGATATTCACTTTTGAGCATTGACACATATAGCTTCCATATGTTATTATAATACAAAATATGGAATTTGTGCATTGAATCCATCATAGCATTGTGCCGATTAGATAACAAGCTGAAGGCCGGTTCATAGTATGAACTTGGCCTTTTATTAATTATAGGAAAGAGCAGTTTAGTCAGATGATGTATGGTAGTGGAACACAGAATACTTGAATGGATCAATGGGTTGACTAGCGAATAAGCTGGAGACGCAACTAGGGCGTTTCCGGCTTTTTAATTTATCTGGACAAGGAAGAAGTGATGTATTTAAGGAGGTGCAGGTTTGGCGATTGAGGGGACCGGTTTAGGGTTTGTTAGTTTTGCCTTTTGGGGAGATGAAGTAAGGTAAAGGAGATGAGGTTTATGGCTATTTCTAAAGAATTGGGTATCAGGGAGGTTGTCAGCAAATACCCGGATACTATTGCAGTGTTCCGGAGATATGGGATGGGATGTTTCGGGTGTGCAGCGGCTAGTTATGAGAATATAGAAGAAGGCGCGCGAGCTCATGAAATCGATATTGATCTTTTAATCAATGACCTAAATAAAGTAGTTCAGGATAATTCCAATTGATATGGGCGACAGGAAAGAAATTTAGCACGAATTTGATTTCTAATTGTAGTTAAAAATGGTTAGTTTGACTGATCAGTATAAGCTACTGAAGGCAAAGATAAGTTTCCTGTCGGAAAACTTATCTTTGCCTTCTTGTTGGATCAGCAATTAATAAATGCTGATAAGCAGGTTGCTAGTGGCGTAACGCTTGTCATCAGTCAGAGATAGGCATTGGAAAAATAGTAATGAACAGGAGGCGTGTCACATGATTAACCTAAGAGACAATACCTGCCCTACAAGGGAACAACGCGGAAATGGTATTAACGCTTTTTGGGGGAAAGCGAGTGAACTCATTAAACAGGTAAAAGACGGGACTGTGCCCAATACGGAACGGTGCTTTCAACAATCGTCAGGTTGCCTGTTAAATTTCTATCTCACCCAGCGGGTTATGACCATTCGTGATTCTGTTATGATTGTTCATGCGCCGGTAGGCTGCTCTGTTGTCGGGCTAGGCTACCGGGAAATATTCCGTAAAGTTCCTGTTTCTTTGGGGCGTCCGGAAAACTTTGATTTTCATTGGCTGACTACCAATCTGAATGAGAAAGATGTTATCTATGGGGCTGGAGACAAATTAAAATATGCGATCAAAGAGGCCCAAACCAGATATAATCCCCAGGCTATATTTGTGTTGGCATCCTGCACCACGGGAATTATCGGTGAGGATATTGCCGGAATTGTTGACGAGGTCCAGCCTGAGGTTAAGGCAAAAATTGTTGCGATCCATTGCGAGGGAATTCGCTCCAGGCTGATTCAAACCGGGTATGACGCCTTCTGGCACGGCATACTCAAATATTTGGTAAAAAAACCGGCAAAAAAACAAAAAGATCTGGTTAATGTGGCAAGTATGTTGTCCTATACCTGGCAGGACCGCCGGGAGATTACCAGACTGCTGGAGAAAATCGGCCTGCGGCCCAATTTTGTTCCGGAATTCTCAACGGTTGAGCAATTCGAAATGCTTTCAGAGGCGGCCGTTACTGCGCCGATTTGCTCGTCATTTACCGATTACCTGTCGCGGGGGCTGGAGCAGGAATATGGAGTACCATACTTTTTATACCCTTCGCCGATTGGG
>JAQSXM010000286.1 GCA_029256645.1 Sporomusa sp.
GTAAGGAACACCCTGGTCTTTCATCCAGCAGGCTTTAAACACCAACAACCGGGCAGCTTCAATCTGCATAGCCATATCAGCCAACATAGCCTGCACCAATTGGAATGAAGCAATTGGCTTATCAAACTGCACGCGCTCTTTAGAATACTTAACCGCAAGTTCAAATGCAGCTTGGGACAATCCTACCGACACTGCGCCCACAAAAGGCCTGGCAGCATCAAGTGTCTTCATGGCGATTTTAAACCCTTCACCATCGCGACCAATCCTGTTGGTTGCTGGAATACGAACATTTTCCAAAACTAATTCACAGGTGTTAGATGCCCGGATACCCATTTTTTCTTCTTCTTTACCAACAGAAAAACCAGGTGTGCCGCGTTCAACAATAAAGGCCGTCAAACCGCGGATACCAGCAGTTTTGCGAGTGTTAGCAAATATAATATAAATATCGGCAATACCGCCGTTGGTTATAAAGCACTTAGTTCCATTAATAACATAATAATCGCCATCTTTGACAGCAGTAGTGGCTACTGCTCCAGCATCTGAGCCGGCACCAGGTTCAGTCAGAGCAAAAGCTGCCAACTTCCCATTATTAATCACATCAAACATTTTTCTTTTTTGAGCGTCAGTACCTAGTAAAACCACCGGATAGGAAGCCAATGCATTAGCAGCTGTTGTTGTCGCTACACCTGCACAGCCTTTGCCTAATTCTTCATATATAAGAGCAATTGAAACCGCATCAAGACCAGGCCCGTCATATTCTTCGGGAACAGTTAAATTAAGCAAGCCCGCTTCGTCAAGCTTCTTCCACAGATCTGGTGGGACTACACCCTCTTTATCCATTTCTAAAGCGTGAGGCGTAATTTCTTTAGCAACAAAATCTTTTACCATCTTCTGTAGATCCAGTTGATCGGGAGTAAAGTTAAAATCCATGCTGTGCCTCCTTTGTTTGTTAATATAATACCAAAAAATACTAATGATAAGTATACCGCAATTTTTTTTCTTTGTTAACACCTAATTGCGAAAAATATAAAAAAAAGCGCTATTTTAATAATAATTTAGCGCCAACGGCGAGTAAAACCACTCCAAATAGCTGTTGTGGACTGCAGGCAGAACGTTCAAGACCAAATCCGCCAAAATGGTCAATAATAATAGCCGTTAACACCTGACCAACAATAATAGCCGTGGTGGCGTTAGCCACACCCACACTGGGGATGCTGGCAGCAACCAGATATATTATACCTACGCCGATAATACCTCCCAGCCAGGAATACCACGGCGCGTCCTGCCATGCATACAAATTGCCTTTACCCATGTTAAATATAAACAACAATATCATTACTAAAATAGCTCCGGTCAGCTGAACAACAAAAGTGGCCTCTAATAGACCAATAGCCTTACTTAACAACGCATTAAGTGATCCTTGTATTGCCATTAATACTCCGGAGATTAACGCCAGTGCCAGTGGCAACATTTCACCTGAGAAAAAATTCAATCCCAACACGCTCCCATACAAATTATCAAGCGAAAACCCAACAAGCTTATCCAGCAATAGTCACCAGATAAATGTAGTATATACCTGAGACTCTTTAATATTCCGGGATAAATCAGTAACCTCCTCAAATAAAAAATAGCAGGCTGCAAGCCTGCTAATCTTTTAATCAAGAATATAGACGGTTACTTTTTGAACACCGAAATTCAGAGCGTCACGACGGCTGTCAAAAGCTAAGTCAATTCGCTGGCCTTTAATAGCACCACCGACATCATCAGCTATTGCATAGCCATATCCTTTGATATACAATCTGGTTCCCAGAGGAATTACCGAGGGATCAACAGCAGCCATGCCTTTGCGTAAGAGGTTGCCTCGACTCGTATAACTTCCATTGCCAGGATCATGTGCAGTGTAGGCAGATGCATTCATAATAAGCGAACGACTGTATCTACTGGGCTCACCAGCCAAACGAGCAAGGTAGGTAAATGTTTCTTTATCAACAATACCAGTAATTTGCAGGCTGTTACTACGTTGGAACTCTTTTACAGCCTTCGCAGTAACAGGACCGAAAACACCGTCAATTTCTCCGGCATAAAATCCACCATCAGCAAGAAACTTTTGTATGGCTCGCACATCGTCGCCACGCGTCCCCATAGCCAGCGGCGCCTGTTCAGGTACTGCTTCGGTCACCTGGGGTGCTGTAGCGGCTGGTGATGCTGCAGGTGCCACCGATGCCGCAGCCGATCCCACTGAAGGAATACTAACACTCAACAACAGCGTGACGGCAAAAATTACTGTCAGAAGGGCCTTATTCAATATATCACCTCTCTTACGATAAGCCGCCGAGGTTAGTTATCGCGATGCAAATAACAAAAGACCTCGTAAACGTTAGCCTCCGGGGTTAGCTGTCGGGATAGGGAAAAGAGAGAATCAGAATACGCCCTTCCGTTCTTAACGGATTATCCCCTTTGTTTATATATTGGTTCCCCCGTACCTGATAAGGATTCGGCATTGTAAATATGATACACTGAAATTCCAGATTGGTCAAATTCAGTAAAATGCTGTATTTTTATTTTATCATCCATTATCGTCCAATTATTAAACTTTTATTGACATTCCTTAGTTAATTCTATATCCCTAGCGCTGTGCAAAGTTCTTTAGTGGCAATACCGTTAACATTTATTCCTTTATCTGCCTGATAGGACTTTACAGCTTCCTCGGTCATAACGCCAAATAAACCGTCGGCCCGTCCCTGAAAATAGCCCAACTCTTTTAATTTTAGTTGAAGGATAACTACATCAGATCCCGCAGTCTTGTATTTCAAGCTTCTGCTAATTGTTATCTTCCGATCCTCAATACGCACAGGAGTTCCAACAGGAATCCATTCAAAAAGCTCTTCAACATCTTTATTACGCATCCTTATACAGCCATGGCTGGCGAATTGACCAATTGACCATGGTTTATTCGTTCCATGAATGCCATATGTACCCCAGGGCACATTTAACCCCATCCAGCGTGTTCCAAACCCGGTTCCCCAGTCATAGTCCTTCCATACAATATTCCACTCACCGATAGGTGTAGGTGTTTTGCTTTTCCCTACAGCGATCCGGTACTTTTTATACAGCTGGTCCTCATTGTAAACCTCCAGCACCCTCGACTGAATTTTAACTATAATACTCACTTTACCTGATGGTATTTCAGTAGGCTGATTGCTCCCCAGGGAGGATAATTCTATCTCATCCATATATTCAAAACCTATTATGCTAAAAACAATACTCAAAATTGCTAAAATTGCTATACCATAAAAGAGTTGGGATCGTCTAAATTTAAAAGATATGATTGAATTCATGTTCTCCCCTCCCGCAACCCAACTATACTTCTCAAAAATATATGCAATAACGTGAAGAGATATGAGACAAGAATAAAGAAAAAACCGGCCGTAGCCGGTTAGTTAATCACATCAAGTATTTTATGATTATTTTGCGGAGCGCCGCTAAGTGTATTATTACTTTCCACAGCCTTAGGAGTTAGGATATTGCTACTGCTTAGCAACGTAGAGAGCAAGGCCATTTCATTTTGGTATCCGGCCAGGCGATCAGTTACCTCTTGCTGGACTTTACCTCGTGCAGCAGTCTCTACAGCCTTAACAATATTATTTTTTATATCTGTCTGATCCTGAGCAAGCAGTTGTGCGGCCACAGTAGTAATATCATTAACTGCATCTGCTTTTCCTGAGCGTTCAATAGCACTTTTAGCAATTGTTCCTAATAAGGCTTCTTTGCCGCCCGGATTATCTTTTATCTGAATTAACTCTTGTATTTGGGCAGCAGTTGTATTGGCAACAATGGATTCCGCCAGTTGGTCCTCTAAATAAGCGGCCTCAGCTTCAGGCAATGCTGATGAGAGCAGCGGC
The DNA here is from genome assembly GCA_029256645.1 of Sporomusa sp. The sequence goes on from JAQSXM010000286.1 coordinate 3,903, forward strand.
ATTGCAAAAAACATCAACAGAATCGCGGTTATCTTTTTCTTCAAGGCTAATACTCCTCTCATTTGATATCTTGGTTCAAATGACATTTTATCATATACTTTACATAAAAAGTAGTGGTAAGTTAAAGAAAAAGCGCCTGGCTCGCCAAGCGCTTTACTATGTTAAGCTAAAATACCCTGTTTTACAGTGTCTAATCCCAAACGGTCAATCATCATACCAATACGTTCATGCTTACGCGCACTTGCCTTGTAATACGTAATAATTTTTTCAATAATTGGCAGCACTTCAACCTGTGGTATTTCTTCAGCCAAGAGATCTGCAATTCTGGCTCGGGCGCCAGCACAACCACCAATTACAACTTTCCAGCCTTTAGCAGTACCGATAAGCCCGATGTCCTTAACCCAGCCCTCAGCGCAGGAGTTGGTACAGCCGCTGACGCCAAATTTAAGTTTTCCCGGTAACTCCATACCATGATACAGTTTATCAAGTTCAAGACCGAGTGTTAGACCGTCTTGCTGAGCACGCTTACAGAAATGAGTTGCAGGACATATTTTAATGCTACGGACGCACAGTCCGACAGCAGCCCCCTTTTCCATCCCCAGATCTTCCCAAACAGCATCAATCTTATCTTCAGGAATACCAACTATGGCAATCCTTTGTGCTGAAGTCAATTTGAGCGCCTTAGCACCATATCTTTCGGAGACATCAGCAATTTTCCTTAATAAATTGACATCAAGGATAACCCCCCCTGGAATATGAGGAGCAATTGCATATGTTTCTCTGTCGCGCTGAACAATAGCGCCCTTCGCCAGTAAATCTGTCTTAAGTTCCATAAGTAAACCTCCCATAAAGATAATTATATTTAATAGAATATAATTATAAATTGGATATTAATTGAAAAAATCCTGCTAAAAATTTTTATTATTAAAAAATAGCGCCCATAAGACGCTATTTTCTACTGCTGTAAATTACAGCAGTACCCAACTATGCCCAACCATCAAGCATTTCCCGCAGTTTAACCACATGCGTCTGTTCTTCAAATTTCAAGAGGTTGAATACATTCCTGGCATCTTCAAACTTAGCACATTTAGCTAAGGCGTCATAAAACAAAATTGAATCTTTCTCATCCTGCATAGCTGCCCTCAAGATATC
>JAQSXM010000287.1 GCA_029256645.1 Sporomusa sp.
CTGTCAAGCAATAATGCCGAAATCAAAGAAATTTATTCCGGATGCATATGTTGCTCATTAAAAGGTGAATTCACCCACGTTTTAAAGCAGGCTATTTCTAGTATAAAGCCAGAGAGAATTTTGATTGAGCCAACCGGCATCGGCAAGTTGTCCGAGATATTGCAAATTGTTCAACAACCTCGCTTTCACGAAACGATCGTTATTGATCATGTGATAACCGTAGTGGATGTACACCAAGTACACAATTATTTGAAAAATTTCGGTGAGTTTTATAAAGACCAAATTTCTCATGCTAACATCATAGTCCTTAGTAAAACTCAGGAAATGCCAGATCTTAAAATTCAAGAGATTGTAACTTTGATTCGGGAATATAATCCATCGGCTAAGATAGTAGACAGTCCTTGGGATCAGTTAGGTGTTCAGGAGATTTTGCAAGAAGAGAAATCACATGAAGAACTCATCAAGAACGAGAATGTTATTTCACTTAAAAAGCTTAGTTACAACAGAAACCAACCTGTATCTTCCCGAACCTGTGATCACCATTCAAGAGCAGATATATTCGATAATGTTTCATGGAAGGGTCTGCGAGTTTTTTCTATTTCCTCGCTAAATGCTGTGCTCTCTGCTATTAGTACAGGGCAATATGGTAAAATTTTGCGGGCAAAGGGGATCGTTGCCGGGAAAAAAGACTGGATTCATTTTGAGTATGTAAATGGCCAATGGAAATGCAATACTACGGAACCATTAAAGCTCGGGCGAGCGGTGTTCATAGGGCAAAATTTGCTCTCTGAGAAACTATTGGAGCTGGTTGAGGGGCCGCCCAATGCCGAAAGTTGTTGATATTGTTCAGGGATTTGTTGGATCGGGAAAAACTACACTGATAAACAGCCTCATTGAAAACGCTTTTCCGGATGAGAAAATTCTTGTTGTTTTAACTGAGTGGGGGAACACTCAGGTTGTTCAAATGGATTCACGGATTACGACGTACTCATGGAATTGTGAAAAAGGGTTTTCTACGGATGCAGTGCGACAAATTGTTAGAACTGGACCCACTCAAAGGATAATCTTTGAGGTAAATGGACTGGCTTCGGGGAATGAGCTCATGGATGTTTTACTGCAGCTAGCCAATGAGGGCCATATTTGTCTAGGCGCAAAGATGGCTGTTTTTGATGGAAAAAAATATAATTTATTAGGTGAATCGTTTAAAGATATTCTTTATCAAGTCGCAGTAACTAATGACGGCTTTTGGATCAATCATGCCAATAAAAATATATGTAAGTGGTTGGCCTCAATTAATCCAGGGTCTCATCAAAGCACTGGGGATGACTTACCCAAGTGGTATGATCAAGTTGCAAACGCGGGACCAAAAAGAAGCATAAAGGAGCTTGCCTTATGTATTGTTGTCCCTGTGATAGTGTATTTAATTATTTACCTGTTAATCTTTAAATAAAAAGCAACTGTTGGCCTCCATGATAAATGTTAAATAAGATTACTATTAAGTATAAAGAAACAAGAATCGCTCGAAAGCGAGTCTTGTTTCTTATTATATAGAAGAGAGATTGCGTTAGTGACAAGCTAGTCACAATAGATAGCCAGCGAGCAGATAGCCGCCTGCTGAAACTATAAATGCAAGCATTCCATAAGGAGCACAGTAGCGTATATGATCGATCACAGGAATATCCATAGTGCTTGCTACCAGGATAGGGTCTTCTCCCAAAGGAGATATGCTGTCGCCCACAGAACCACCGGCCATAACGGAGCCAAGTATTAACGGTAGATTAACGTCGGCGGCAGCCGCGGTTGACAGTGCAACCGGTAAGAATAAAGCCCACGTTGCCCATGAAGAACCGATAAAATACGATGTGATCCCCGTTGATAAAAAGAATAAAACGGGAAGAAGCTGGTGGGGTAAATAGGAGTTAAACAAATTAGAGGCAATATCATAAAACTCCAAGTCACGAGATAGCAGGATCATTGCCCAGGCCAGGCTGATAATAATGATTGCCGGCAGCATTTCCACGCCGCCGGCAAAAAAGGCTTTTTGCAGCGACTTCGCCGGGACTTTTTGCATCAGATACAATAGAATAGTTAGGCTGAGGGTGATTATTGTGGCGTTTAAGACGGCCAGTTCGTAGTCGGCAAATATCAGGGCTTGACTTAAGGATGTGCCTCCCCGGCTAACGCCGGAACGCCATACCAGGTAAAACAGGGCCGAAATCATAACCAGGAGTGGCAGGACGAGGTTGAAAAGACGGGGCGGAAGTTTTTCTTCAAAGGTATGCTGATGCTCGGCTTCACTTACGGTATGTTCTCCTTGTTTAGACAGCATTGGTTTATAGGCAGGCTGAAAGAGTTTCAACGGTTTAATTTCCGTAAAAGTTAGCATCCCACTGAAAAGAACCATAATAATCGAATAAAAATTATAGGGGATAGCCTGGAGATACAGTGTATAAGGGCTGGTGCTCACATTTAATTGCAGCAGAATTGGCACTAGTAGCCCCAAAATATAGCCAATATACGTAGTGGCAAACGGAATCAACGGGATTAGCTGGGACGAGCTGTTGATGATGAAGGCCAGCCGATCTTTTGAACTGTTGGTTCTTTCCAGGACTGCCTTGGAAATAATGCCGCTTGATATTATGCGAAAACAACAGTCGAGGAAGGTGAGGGGGGTGATCAGCCAAACGCTTAGGTAGGCGCTCCGCTTTGATTGTAATCGCTTTTCTGTAAGGCTGGCAAAGGCTGAAATTCCTCCGCCGAGCTTGAATATTTCCGACAGGGCACCGAACCCGAACAGGAAGACCAATATGACGGCATTGGATTCATCCGTGATAGCACCGGTAATATACGAACTAAATAAATCCAGTGCTTCCAACAAACTATTGTCGGACCTTAAATACGCCCCGATCATTAGTCCAATGATAATCGAAGGAATGATCCATCTGGTTAAAATGGCAAAAACTATAATAAATAGAAAAGGAATAAGGCTAAGGATGATATCCATATACTTCCTCCCTAAATAAGAATATTCCTAGTTTATACAAGATTATATGAAACAATGCACAAGACGCAGGCGAGGTGCACATACAAAAACCCTGGGGTTTCAAACTACATGCTTGTCGGTGTCAATAATGCTTATAGAGTTATATGAATTTACATAAAACAAAAAGCGACATACCGGGCTTTTTTAGCTGGTATGTCACTTTTGTTATTGGCCAACAGGCAGCAACTGCCTGTTTTTTCTATTGTCTTTATCAGTAAGATATGCTAGTGTGTTTACATAACATAGTGGGTTCGGCCTAAAAGGTGTATAGTTCTTAACGAATATCCTCAAGAACAAGGATATTTGTTAAGTGAACCCCACAGGCTGGAGGTGTATTATGTTACAAAAAAGTGTGGTTTTATTGATTCTGTGTCTCTTCGTTAGTATGCTGAGTTTTGCGCCGGCAGCCCATGCCGCCTCAATCAGTGATCTTGTTAAAACTATTGGCACACCAAGTATGGAAGCTGCTGGCGATAAAAATAGCAGCTCAAATTTTTTGGAGAAAATATTCAATTTTGTTTTTGAAAAACTACTAAACCCATTACTGGGGTTAAGCAAAGGGGCTTCTACCCTTGAGCAGCCGTCAAATTCTCCGGGGATCACAACGCTGTCACAGTCGGATGGCACCGATGTCAAGCCAACATCGAATGCCTTGCAAGGAAAAACGATTGTTGTTGACCCTGGGCATGGCGGCAGCAATCCGGGTGCGGTTGCGAACGGTACTAGGGAGTCCGACCATAATCTGGCAGTGAGCTTAGCATTGCAAGACAAGCTGCGTAAAGCCGGAGCCAAGGTTGTTATGACCCGTACCGCCGATAAGACCGTTGCACCGGAAGGGAGTTCGCTGAGTAAGGAACTGCAAAAACGAGTGGATATTGCCGAGGCCAATCAGGGAGATTTGTTCGTCAGCGTCCATGCCAACTCCAATCCTGATAAAAAGATTGCCGGTGCCATGACTTTCTTTTCGCAGAGCGGGTCCGAGCCGTTGGCCAAGGACATACAATCCGCTTTGGTAAATGCAACTGGTGCCAAGGATAGGGGAGTGCATGCCGCTACCTTTCATGTTCTGCGTAATACGTCGATGCCGAGCGTGCTGGTAGAAACAGGTTTTTTAACCAACGCAGAGGAAGCGGCGTTATTAAGAAACGATGCGTATCGCTCCAAAATAGTTCAGGGAATTTTTGATGGTGTGGTTCAATTTTTTAATAATTAAATCAATCGCGCCGGGATAATAATTCTATTATCCCGGTTTTTTTGCGTAAGCGAATACCACATGCTATGCATGTGGTTCCAAAAAGCTTACAGCTATGCCTCGAAAAAAACAGCCTCCTTTGTTAGAATAAATGCAGGTTTGCCGACCGCATAACTCAGAACAAAGGAGGCGCATCCAAATGGATACTAAAAGTTTAGCACATAGTAAATGGCGTTGTAAATATCACATAGTATTTGCCCCAAAGTACAGAAGGCAAGTTATATACGGAAAAATAAAAGCGGATATAGGAGTGATATTAAGAAAGCTGTGTGAGTACAAAGGAGTGGAAATTCTCGAAGCCAATGCATGTCCAGATCATATTCACATGTTAGTGAGTATACCTCCTAAAATCAGTGTAGCGTCTTTTGTAGGATACTTAAAAGGGAAAAGTTCGTTGATGATATTTGATAAGCATGCGAATTTGAAATATAAGTATGGAAACAGACATTTCTGGTGCAAAGGATATTATGTGGATACAGTGGGACGAAATAAAGAAGCAATCGCAAAATACATCAGAGAGCAGCTACAAGAGGATGTAATTGCCGATCAGTTAAGTTTAAAAGAATTGACAGACCCGTTTACGGGTGAACCAGTAAACAAGTCATAAAAATAGCCCCTTTAGGGGCTGACTGAAAAGGTTATGCGGTTGGCGGACTTTTTCAGTGAGTCTTGAGACTCAGCTAGTACTATGCCCTTATAGGGCGTAATCAAGCCACCCGTTATACGGGTGGTCCTGACT
>JAQSXM010000288.1 GCA_029256645.1 Sporomusa sp.
AGGCGGTGTGTAAGGCAGCTAAAGCGGAAATAACCCGATATGCCGATGATTGGAATAGACGAATAGCTGCCGGATTGCCGGCTTTTGACGAAGCTGTATTTCCGCTGGCACTTGCTGCCGATGCTCTTGTGAACGTGTCTGATATAATGGAAAAACAGTTAGTATCACACGAAAAGGCCCAATATCTTATCAAGAGTTATCTCCAGAGTAAAACTTGTGAAGAGGTTATTGCCAAAGGTTTGTCAGATAATCAGTTACGTATGTACATTCACCTTGTGTGTTTGACCGTGATGAACATTATGGCTGAGAATATCTATTGTGAAGAAGTATCGCAGTCATGGCTGCAGAATATCTGTCCGGCCTGTGGTTCAGCTCCGGCGTTAGCGTATTACGACGACAATGGTAAACGAAAACTGGTGTGTGGTACATGTATAACTCATTGGCAATTCAAGCGCCTTGGTTGCGCTGTCTGTGACGAAGAAAACCACAACAACATACAGATAGTGAAATGTGGCAGTGATTTTCCCGGATGGTCTGTGCAGGTTTGTAAAACATGCTACAGTTATCTAAAGGTGGCAGACCTAAGGGAACTTGACCAAACGCCTGACTGGATAGTAGCCAATGTGTCTACATTACCTATGGATTTTACGGCAGAGAAATGGCTGTCAGAGAATTTCTAAGGCTTAGCAACAAAAACCCACTGAGATAATTCTCAGTGGATTTTTGTTACTAGTCAGCCTGCATTAATTCTTTTACCTTTAATACCTCTTCGCGCAGTGTCAGCCAGATCATTTGGAATAATTCATTATAACGCAGCGTAGTACGGATTGCTGCAATATCGCGAGGCCGGGGAAGGTCAATTTCTATAATTGCTTTTACGGTGCCTGGATGTGCTGTCATAATCAGGATGCGATCGCTAAGGCATAAGGCTTCATCAATGCTATGGGTGATAAAGACAGTGGTTTTCTTGCTTAATTCCCAAATCCGCAGCAGTTCCTGCTGAAGAAGAATCCTGTTTTGCTCATCAAGTGCACCGAAGGGTTCATCCATTAGCAAAATTTCAGGGTTATTGGCAAAAGCGCGAGCTACACTTACCCGTTGCTTCATGCCACCTGACAGCTGATGCGGATAGGCTTTAGCAAATTTGGTTAGACCAATCATCCGGATATATTTTTCGGCAATCTCATAACGCTCTTTTTTCGGTATACCTCGCAGTTTAAGGCCATACGCTACATTGTCAATTACGGTAAGCCAGGGAAAGATAGACTGTTCTTGAAATACCATTGAGTTTACCGGACGGTCGCCTGTTGCAATCATAATATCAACTGTACCAGTTGATGCGGTGTCTAAGCCGGCGAGAATGCGTAGTAGTGTAGTTTTACCACAACCGCTGGGGCCGACAATGGAAAAAAACTCGCCGGCACCGATAGCAATGTTGATATCAGCAAGAGCGGTAACCTGACCACGGCTGGTAATGAAAGTTTTTCCGAGATTGTTTAAAATAATGCTGGTGCTGTCGTAAGGCATAGCCGCACCTCCTTAAAGTCTGCCTTAGTTGGTTTGTTTCCACGGAAGTACCAGACGTTCCATCCAGTCAAGTACAAGTGAAAAGATATACCCAAGTACTGATAAGGTAATTAGCGCAACAAACATTTGTTCAATATCGAACATGTCATAGGCTCGCCATATCATCCAGCCGACACCGGCTTTCGCAGCCGACATTTCAGCAGCGACAATCAGGATTAACGCCATACCCATGCCAAGTTTTAGTCCGGCAAATATCATGGGCAATGCCCCGGGTAAGGCTACCGTGAGGTAGAAATCTTTGCGGCTGGCGCCGAAATTTTTAGCAACCTCCAGATAGATTTTGTCAATGTTTAATACCCCGGCCATGGTATTAATGACTACCAGATAGAATACACCAATTGCAATTGTGAAAATCTTAGAGGTTTCTCCAAGCCCGAATATCAGGAGAATCAATGGCATTATAGCCAGTTTTGGAATGGGATATGTAGCTGCTATCATCGGTTCGACAGCCGAACGGACAAGCGGGGAAAGGCCCATGCTCATGCCGATGAGAATACCTGGGATGGCTCCGGCGATAAATCCCCAGATGACCCTCATAACGCTTACCCAGGTGTTGTAAAGCAGGTCACCGGAAATAAGCAGCGGGAAAAAGGCCTGGAGAATAAGCGAGGGACTTGAAAGCAGGCGGGTGTCGACAAATCCCAAATGGGCTGCCACCTCCCAAAACAACAACAGGGTTAATGGCGAAAGGATCGAAATTGCTGTTTTCACCTAAATCAGCTCCTGGTATACGACATAGGGTTATTGATAGTTGCCTAAAGTCTTTATAGCGAAATCCACATATTTGTTATCAACGGCATCTTCCAACCTGATATCAGACTTCAGCAGGTTGTTTTCCTTATACCACGCTAAATCAGCAGCAATTCCACTCATGCGCAGGTAGCCGTCGGGATTTAGTCCGGTAGGGAACATCTTTTCATATAAGGCAGGGTCCTTGATTACCGAATATTTGCAGAGCATAGCAATTACTTCAGCTTTGTTCTTGTTCTTAAAAAATGCGTCATTATAGTCTCGCATGGACTTGACATAGGCCGTCATAAAACGATTCGCCACATCTGGTCGCGTGGTCATGCTAGTGCCGTATACTAACAGTGCGATTTGGGCATCTGGATCATATTCAGACGGATCTTTCCAAGGGTCGGCAATACCTTTGGCAATGCCTTGAGTCACAAAGGGTTCAATGACCATAGCGGCATCAATGCTCTTGTTGCCTAATGAGACTAACATATCGGGGAAGGCTCTGATTACCTGCATATCAATATCATTAGTCGTTAAGCCGCCTTTTGCTAAAACCCGGGCCAGGCATATTTCATCTAAAGAGGCTGTGCCAACAACGGCAATTTTTTTACCACGTAAATCTGCGAAGTCTTTTAAATCATTGGCAAGATCTTTTCTCACGATTAAGCGGTAGTAGCCCTGCCCTGGAACATTAATTCCTTTATCGGCGACAATTTTGACAGGTATATCACGAGACATGGCATTTAATAGCCCGGAAGCCGTTACGGTTGCGCCAACATCTAATTGCCCTGCAGCTAGTTGATTAATCATCTCCTGTCCGGAATTAAACTGTACCGGATCGATTTTGATACCAAGATCCTGATAGTAGCCTTTGGCCATACCGATGAGAATACCTGCATCAGAAATAACCTGTTTCATACCAACCTTTACCACCGTTTCCTGTGGCAGTGTAGTTAAACCAGGAGCCCAGGCAGGACCTTTTGATGGAATCGTTTGGGTGACAGGTGCCTGACTGCAGGCAGTAATAAGCAAGGCAAATACAAGTAAAACAGATAGTAGTCCTCCCCACCGTTTCAACATATTGCTCCCTCCTTGTCATTTGAATTGATTCTCGTAGGAACTACTTCATACTATTCAAAGTTTATTTTTTGGTTACTTGTTAGGCAGGTTTTTTTACATCAAATCAAGAATACTAAACAAGAGGTTAGAGGTGAGGACTAGTATATGGAAAAGATTATTGAACAAGTAACAGACTGGGAGTTTTTGAGGAAACTTCCCCCAGAGATTTACGGGTTTACACTTATTAATGAGTTTATGACCTGCGGTTCCCAGTATCGCATTTTTACATATAACAATCAGAGTGCCAGGCGTAGCTTTACTGTTATGTATGATAAAGCGACCAAGGATTTTTTAGTCCGTACGGTAATTGGTTTAACTGAACTTTGTGATATTAGTTTTATAACTGGGAACTTAGCTGCGCTGGAAAAATTATTGACAGAACGGATGGATAAAACGCTATGGGGATTAGCTCATTTTGAACCAGCCTGCTTATGTGCGCAATTTGCAGGAAAAAAAATTACTGAATGGGCCTATACATCACAGTTACCTAAACAGTTGGCAGGATTTGAACTTTTCATAACCCCGCAAGAACCCTTTAAGGGATTGAATGGTTCCTATGTTATAATAGACTACAGTGACTTTGCTACAGAGAGTAACCTTGTTGTAAACTATAATATATTTCGTGATCAGTTTTTTAGTGAAATACGGCTCAGACGAACGCCGCTTATGACATCTGAATTTGATGCCAAGACACTGCCAGACCTTGAAGAGCGCCTAAAAGGAAATTTAAATCCAACGCTTGAACAATTGAGGTTAAAGTTACAGTGATCTATAAGTATGAACGCGCCACATAAGGGAGGATATTGTATGTCGAGGATTTTAGTTTGCGATGATTCAGCGTTCATGCGGATGATGTTGAAAAAACTGCTAACAGAGAAAGGTCATGAGATTGTTGGTGAGGCAGGTGATGGAAAACAGGCAGTTCAGCTATACCGTCAACATAAACCTGATCTGGTTACGATGGATATCACTATGCCAATAATGGACGGGATTGAGGCTGTAAAGCATATTCATGAGGAAGATCCGCAAGCGCGTATTATTATGGTAACCGCAATTGGGCAGCGTAGTATTATTACTGATGCAATAAAAGCAGGCGCTTCAAGTTTTATCATAAAACCTTTTGAACCGGAACAGGTGGACGAAACGGTAAACAAGGTTTTAGCTGGGTCAAATATATCTTAGTCGAAGTACTTGACGGTTTTATACTATATGAGATATAATGAATTTCGTTGCTGTTCTTGTATGATAGAAAACTGGTTATAAATAAGTATTGACTTTATTACCGAATTATTATATAATTTACTTTGCGATTTGCTAAGTGGCCCTGTGGTGTAGCGGTCTAACATGCCGCCCTGTCACGGCGGAGATCGACGGTTCAAATCCGTTCAGGGTCGCCAAATTTCCTTTACAGGTAGTGGATGTTCTTCACTACGCTCAGAACTAAGCGACTCACGTATGTTCTCAGTTCGCCTAGCGGCTTGTGACAACATGGTTCGCTGCTTATGCCTCGGTAGCTCAGTCGGTAGAGCAGAGGACTGAAAATCCTCGTGTCGACAGTTCGATTCTGTCCTGAGGCACCAT
>JAQSXM010000289.1 GCA_029256645.1 Sporomusa sp.
TGAGACCGCCTGTCTCCCGGACTACAGGCAGGCAGCCGTAACGCATGGCGATCAGCTGGGCAATGCCGCAGGGTTCATAGCGGGACGGCATCAAGAATAGATCGGCAGCAGCATATACCTTGCGGGTCATATCCTCACTGTAGGGAATAATGGCTGCCAGCCGGTCATTGTGCAGCCAGGCTGCCTGCCAGAGTAGCTGGTGATAGTGTTCCTCACCCTGACCTACAATGACCATTTGTGCACCGGTGTCAAGAAGCTCATCGATTACCCGCAGCACTAAATCAATGCCTTTAGCCTCAACCAGCCTGCAGTTCATGGCCAAGAGCGGCCTGTCGGGGCCTATTGCCAGTCCTAGCATTCTTTGTAGCTCAATCTTATTTTTGACCTTACGTTCTCTGGTCTGCCAGTCATAGTTGACAAACACACTGGGGTCAGTTGCCGGGTTATAGGTTGTGTAATCAATGCCGTTGATAATCCCTGATAAGTCTGAAGCACGGCCAGACAGTACGCCCTCCAGATTTTCACCAAAATAGGAATTCTGAATCTCTTGGGCGTAGGTAGGGCTGACAGTATTGATTAAGTCCGAGAAGATAAGGCCGCCTTTTAAAAAATTAACTTTATCGTAAAACTCAAGGCCGTTTGCTGTGAAATACTCCCAGCCCAGGTCCAGCAGATTAATCATGATATCCTTGGGGAACACGCCCTGATATTTAAGGTTGTGAATGGTTAACAGTGTCCTGATTTTTTCATAAAAAGGGTCAGACTGATAGTGGGCAGTTAAGAATACGCTGACCATACTGCTGTGCCAGTCATGACAGTGCAGGATATGGGGCTGAAAACCCATGTGCGGCAGGGCCTCCAGTACAGCCCGGCTAAAGAAGGCGTATCGTTCGGCATCATCATAATGTCCGTAAATTCCGGACCGTTTAAAATAATATTCGTTATCGATAAAATAATAGGGAATGCCGTCATATTCAAATTCTTCGAGGCCGCAAGGCTGCAAACGCCAGGAGAGGGGTACATGAAACGACGCTTTGACAGACATATTGTTCCTGAATCTCTCAGCAATTGCGCCATATTTAGGAATGATAACCCGGGCATCGATCCCCTGCTGTCTGAGTTCCTTCGGCAGGGATGCAACCACATTGCCAAGGCCCCCGGTTTTGATAAATGGGGCAGCCTCACCAGCTACAAACAGTACTTTGATCATTCGTGTAAATCACAGTTCCTTTCTTGCTGCATTCTGCTCCTAAGGTTAAAGTATAGCCGATTAGTCAGTGAATAATTCCTTGAACCAATATTTGAAGTTTGGGTATTTTTATATTAGAATGGTATATAGATACATATAACAGCTTTTGGTTATTTAGGAGGCAATTTTCGTGTTATTTGACACTCATATCCATACCCGTTATTCGGATGACTCTGAGATGGCTATTGAAACGGCTATGAGTCGTGCGGCCGAGTTAGAACTGGGTATCACTATTACCGAGCATGTTGATCTGGCACACCCGGAGCCTGACGTTGCTTTGGATGTTGAACAATATTTACAAGACTACACAAAGTACCGGAGCGATAAACTGCTTTTAGGCATAGAGGTGGGAATGCGGACCGAGTGCCTGAAGGACAATCGCGATATTATCAATAAATACCGGTTTGATTATGTGATTGGCTCTATCCATTTTGTTGATAATATTGAGATCTATCAGGAGCAATTCTACCGTTGCCGTACTAAAGCAGATGCATACAGTCGCTATTTTCAAACAATGCTGGACTGTCTGAAGGTTTACGATTTTATCGACAGTCTGGGACATATCGATTATATAGCCAGGTATGCCCGCTTTGAGGATCCGGAGATTTACTATCATGAATTCAGTGATTGGATTGACGAAATACTAAAAATTGCTGTTCATAACGGGCAGGCGATGGAGATTAATACCCGGCGCCTGATTAGCCCGGAAGTGGTGGCCAGACTGCTTCCCATTTATAAGCGGTTTTATGAATTGGGCGGACGGATGGTCACTCTTGGATCTGATGCCCATAAGCCGGAGAACATTGGGAACAGGCTGGACGTGGCCCAGGCTATGGCGGAGGCCTGCAAGCTGAAAGTGGTCTATTTTAAGCAGCGCAAACCTGAGTGGGGGAGGTAGCTTTATGAAGATAAAACGGGTTGATACAACAATTAGTACTGACAAATTGAGTGAATCCAAAGAGTTTTATATCAAGCACTTTAATTTCAAACTGGTGTATGAGAGTGACTGGTATATTGAACTCATTGCTCCCGGTCTGCCGGTTGGCATTAGCTTTACCAAGCCGCAGCGTGATGCCGGTGAGTTTTTTAATGGTTCGGGAATTATTATTTCCTTTGAAGTGGACGATGTTGATGCTGAATACCTGCGGCTGAAAGAGGCTGGCGTTGAGATTTGCCAGGATCTTGTGGATAAACCCTGGGGAGAACGCAGTTTTGTAGCCAATGACCCGAACGGTGCGCATGTGTATATCTATTCATCCATTCCACTAACACCTGAGTATCAAGTGCTTTACGACTCGTTTAAAAGTTAAATACCCAATGGGTTGCTAAATAATTAATTAAGTAGACCGTACCACTGTATGTGGTACGGTCTGTTTTTGCGTAAGCGAATACCACATGCTGTGCATATGGTTCCAAAAAGCTTATTGCCTTAAGGGTTAAAGTAGCCAGTGCGGGGCGGGATGAATTCCTGTTGCGTTTATTTTTCGTTAAAATTTGATTGAATTCTTTTCCCCCCAGCGTTTAAGCATGTTATGTTCAATATCCAGCAGGTCTAAGATCCGGCCGGTATGATGGGTTACAATATCATCAATACTGGCTGGTCTATGGTAGAAACTTGGCATATAGGGCATAATGGTGGCTCCTTTATAGGCCATAGCCAGCATGATCTTCAAATGTTCCGGGAGCAGGATGGGCTCGCTTGTGACCATTATCAGTTTTTTCTTCATTTGTAGTATGTTACTGGCAGTTTTTTGCAGGATATTCAGGGGTAATTCATGAACAATTGAAGCAATAGAAGATACGCTGCAGGGAACGACAATCATAGCGTCCGCATCCTGCTCCCTAACAGGTAAAACTTCGGCATCATCAAAACAAAAGTGATGTACTAGCTTCTTAAGCCGGGTTAATGAGCAGTCTGTTTCCTGTTCCAGGGTTGCTTCAGCCTCGCGGCTCATTATTAAGCAGGTCTGCGCATTAAGGTTATGAAAGGTTTCCAAAAGGCGTAACGCATAAATCATTCCTGTAGCATCGGTTATTCCAACAATAGGTTTCATACTGCCCTCCGCAGCCAATATTCTAAATTCGTAAGACTGAATTGATTATACCAGATGAGCGGGAGTGTGGAAAAGATTATTACCAACAGAAAGGTATAAACTGCTTAGTGCTGAACAAGAAAAAGGAAGGCGCTGATTGCTGCACTGTTGTCACCAATCGCGTCTTCCTTTTTACATTTTAATGGTGCAAGCTTGTCGATTAACAAAATAAGGTATGAGTGGTATATATCAATGCTAAAGACGGTGTGCCACCCTTGATATAGTTGATAAGCTTGCTAAGTTTTCCGGTATCCAGGCTGTCAGCAATATTCGTTGAGTCGTCGAGCTGCGGATTCAATAGCTGTTGGGCCTCTTCAGCCTTTGATTCCGCTCTACCCATAAACAGGTTATGGATTGTACTAAATAATTCGAAACCAGGAGTTCGCTGCGGGACAGAAGCGGCCGGGTTTGAGAAAGGTTTTTCTTGCATAAATGACACCTCTTTGTATTAGTTTGGATTACGGTAGGTTTCATTTTATAGGGTCTGCTGTAATGCTGACTTTATACCTTTACATTGCAAGTTTTGTGCCAAAGATAGAATAGCAGAATACTGGCAATTTTTCTTAAAAAGAAACAGTTGTTGTTTCGTTATGAAACAACAACTGTTTCTTTTTAAATCATTCATCCAGCTCCCGCAGTTTACGCCAGAGGGTCGAGCGGCCAATACCCAGCATTTTGGCTGCTTGTTGTTTATTGCCGCCTGTCTTCTCCAGGGCTTCACGAATCGCCGCTGCTTCAAAATTCTTCAAATTATCTGCAGGGGCAGGGTCACTGGCAGGCAGGAGATCCTTCAGGCAGGACCAGACCTCCTGCCTGGTTATAACCGGCGAGACTGCCAGTACAACCAGCCGTTCAATCATGTTGTGCAGCTCACGAATATTACCGGGCCAGTCGTATTGCATCAGCAGATTTATGCCATCAGGCTCAATATATTTGACAGAGGTCTGAAATTTTTGATTGAAATTGGCAATAAAGGAGCGGACAAATAATGAAATATCAGCCTTCCGGGCTCTGAGGGGCGGGATACTTACTGTTAACACCGCCAACCGGTAGTATAAATCATTCCTGAACCTTTGCTCGGCCATCATTGTCCGCAGGTTGCGGTTTGTGGCGGCAATAACCCTGATATCAACAGGGATTACACGATCATCACCGACCCGGTATACCTGGTGCTCTTGCAGTACCCGCAGCAACCTGGTTTGCAGCGAGTCCGACATCTCCCCAATCTCATCCAAAAAAATAGTTCCCTTGTGTGCTTGCTCAAATAACCCGATTTTACCACCTTTCTTGGCACCGGTAAAGGCCCCCTCTACATGTCCGAACAGCTCGCTCTCCAGAATCGTTTCCGGAATAGCGGCACAGTTGACAGCAACAAACGGTCCGCTCCGGCGGGGGCTGGCCTGGTGAATGGCCTGGGCAAAGTACTCTTTGCCTGAGCCTGTTTCCCCCAGGATAAGCACCGTACTGTCATAACCGGCAAAGCGTTTGGCTTCCTCACTAACCTTTTGCATCGCAGGGGAGCGGGTTTCGATGTCGAGAAAAGAGGCCCGGGCTACCCGCCCGCGTAAGGACAATTCCTGTCGTGTTTTTTGTTCTAACTCCTGCAGTTGGTCAATAAGCTGAAAGGTAGCCACCGCGCCGGCTACCTCGCCGCTGACGACAACAGGCTGAAAGCTGACT
>JAQSXM010000290.1 GCA_029256645.1 Sporomusa sp.
TAGTTAATTTTAAACCGATAGATACCATTTCCTTGTATCGCCTGCTTAATAATCTGCCGGTCAGAATCAGACAGCCTGCCTGACATAACCTCAAAGATATACTCTTCTGACAAACCACGCATCTTGTCCCGGGGAATATCAAGCAGCTTGGCCATACGGCCATTTGCATACACAACTTCCCGGTTTTTATCAATCAATGTGATTGCATCATACATGCTCTCAAGGACGGCTTTTAAAACAGCATGATTTTGTTGAAGTGTCTGTGACAACATTTCCTTTTGAATAATAATCCCGGCAGAATGGGACAACGTCTGCAAGAACTTCTTATCTGCTTCGGTTAGCGGGGAATTGGGCACAACCAAGTGTCCGAAAGTGGCATTGCCTGAGCGGATAGGCTGAACATAGTATCTCGCATTGTGGCTTCTATCACCGGCTTCATTATCACCACCGCCACTCATATCCTCCTCATAAGACCCTAACAAAGAAAAAACCGGTTTGGTAAGGTACAATTTTGCATTAACACCCGATAACTCGAAAAACTGCCTAAGACACCCCCCAATAATATCAGCCCCCCCAGGAGCAGGCGTAGTTGGTGTAATTAACTGATTTAAAATAGCAAGTTCGCGGTTGGTTCGCAGTAAGCTCTCGGTTCGTTCTTCTACCCGTTGTTCCAACTCAGCATTTAGCTTGAGTAACGCTTGTTGACTCTCCTTGATTTTCTTTGCCATGATAAAGAAATGCTCGGCCATAAAATGAAACTCCTGAGGAGCAAAGCGTGGAAAACTGACTGCTTTAATCTCATCGACTTTACTAATGACTTCCTGAATGTATTCCAAAAGTATTTTTATGGTGATATTTATACGTTTTGCCGGAAAATAGCCTAATAAAAGGGTAAATACCAACGTAATAACAACGCTCAAAGTTACAGACTGCAGAGAGAATTCATGTGACTGCAATATTAGCAGCGTACTAAGAAAAACAACTGGGATTATGGGTATAACTGCGAAAGCAATCCATAGATGCGCTCTTATTGATAAGTTTTTCATAATACCAATGCCACACTCAGCAACGTGGTCCTTAACAAAACAACAAATATTGTAATAAACTCTACCATACTTACCCTCCTTGAGCTAAGATGTAACAATAGATAGACAAAAATAGTATACCTAGTTCATTCTCGCCAAAATTACAATATCCTGTAATTGTTTCAAAATAATAAAATCACAATTACCCGGGAATTTAAACCTGCATAAAAAGAGCTAACCTGTATGCTGGTTAGCTCTTTACAGTTCGGTTCATATTTACTTGTTATTTACCGGTAGCGGCGGAAATCATAGCTTTAACATTTTCAACCTTAGCATTCGGTGGTATGGAGCAACCGGAAGAAAGGATAAAGCCCGGCCCCATGTCTTTAACCAATTGTGCCGAGTAGTTATAAACCTCATCAGGTGTCCCCAGAGTCAGTTTAGCGGCCGGAACATCACCCTTTATGCACATGACGTCGCCGATGACTTCCTTTATTTTATAAATGTTAGTAGCATTGTCGGTTTCAAAAATGCATTTCCCTTTTGGCAGAGTACGGAAATATTCCAGATCGCGTTCCCAGTTGGAGTCAATATGAATATCTGCCGCCGCGCCTTCCTCTAAGATTACATCCACTGTTTCTTTTAGATATTTCCAGGTAAACCGCTGCCAAAGTTTGGGTGAGAAAAACTCACTGGCACCACGGGCGGGGGACATAAAAACAATCGAAGCTTTAGTTGCTCTTATTTGCTGCCGCAGCGTTTCAAGACACTCTTTCTGAATGACATCCAGAACGGCCTCCACTTTATCGGGGATTTTGTATAAATCTCTCATAAACTTTGGCATAGAACGGCCGCCGCCAAGCAATTCTGGAACTGCGGTAGCAATAATAGGAGAGTAAATCATGTATCCGGCATCTTCGAAGTTTTTAACAAACTGAGGTGTTTGCGCAAGTTCTTCCAAGATCTGACCGAGCGGATAATGCAGTCTGTTTACCAAATAATCCTGCATAAAAGGCCCCCAGCCCTTATTGAGAATAGTGTCATAGTCCTCTACTGTCATGACTTCCTTTTCATCAAGCTGCCATAAGGAATTGTCCGGCAGCTCCTTGCCAGGAAGCTTAACATGGGTCATAAAAATCAACGGAAACAACGGTCCTGCTGCATAAGGGGCATTCATACCATCAATATCGCCAAAGGCCTTTGCAGAGTTTAATATTGTTTGATTCTGGATTGAAAGGCTTGAGCAGAAATCGGATAGCTTTACCCCCATATGGTTGGCGCAAAAGGCATCCGCCATTAATATTACCGGTGTTCTGTCCGGTTTCTCCAAGGCAACGGCTTTATTTACCCTGGTCTTACGCTCCAAAAGTAATTCTTGTGTTGTTTTCATATCAGCACTCCTTCGTTATATATTATGAAATTTTACTTATCCGACTGCTCAGTCTATAGACTGGCACAGTTACAGGATTCGCAAAAAGAAATAACCTCTTTTATTGCGATCAGAATGTCCGAACCTATACCTTAATAGTAACCTGGTCTATAAAATTCGTCAAATTCTAATAATTCTTAAAACTATTCTCAATCATCATACCAGCCCGAAAATCTGCCTCATCTACCAGTGGCTGCCGTAATCATTGCTTTTTGACGGCAATTTTACTTTGGAGAATGCTGCATCAATCCCCCCCTAACAATGCCTGTTCATATTCCGCATGCAATGCTTAGTTTTATGTTATCCTTATCTTTAATCGCCGTCAAATTCTCATAATTCCGACTACTATTCCTAATTATCATAATAAAAATGCTCAACCATCTATCACTTTGGTGACACTTATATTATGATATATATATATCTAGACATCATAATTTAAGGCAGGCAGGAGGAAAGTGTGTGGACATTCGGAACTTGCAGTCTTTTATAACAGTTGCACAATGTTTGAGTTTCACTGAGGCTGCTAAGCGGATATACATTGGCCAGTCAGCATTAAGCAAACAAATTGCCGACCTTGAATCAGAACTGGGTGTTGAACTGTTTATTCGCCATCACAGATCCCTTGAACTGACACCGGCAGGTAAAACCCTGCTAAGAGAAGGCCATGGCCTGATGGCCAGAATTACTGATATTGTAGAAAAAACCCGTCAGGCCCAGCGGGGAATCCGCGGCAACCTGAAAATCGGCTGTTTTGGGTTTGAAAATGCGTTTCTTCCCTATTCACTCAAAAGATTTCGGGCGCTTTACCCTCAGATCAGCGTAGATATTCGTGTCTTAACCCTGCGAATGATAGAGGACGCTATAGAATCGGAGGAGTTGGATCTGGGCTTTACTTTGATAATGGGAAGTGAATTAAAAGCCAGCCGATTTTCCCAGAGTTTAATTCACAGAACGCCTATGTGTTTTTTATTACCCGGCGACCATCCTTACGCTGGAGCTTCTTCATTGGATATCTCGACTCTGGCTGCTGATCCCTTTATTATCCTGTCTGAAGCGGAAACGCCAGATGGCTTTAACTGGTTTATGAATCTTTGTGCCGACAGAGATTTTACCCCAATATTGCCAATAAAACGACGCGTATGGAAAGTGTATACTGGTATGTGGAAGCAGGAGTAGGCATTTCGTTCATGCCTAAGGACCCCTCGTTAGTCCGCCAAGTCCCGGCCTGTATCTCTTTGGTTGGTATGCAGGGTGAGGAAGCTTATTGTAATATCATGGCTACCTGGAAAAAGGAGCACAGTAACCCTGCAGTCCCGCTTTTTTTGAAAGTGCTTGAATCGCTTAATATGAAACCTTACCAGGACGTACAGCTCGATACGAAAAAATTTCCCCGTACAATAGCATGCAGATAACTCTGTCCCATAGTCACAGTGATAAAAAACCTAAGCAATCCTTATCATATAAATAACAATAGCTCCTGCAAGCTGGTTTTAGCCTGCAGGAGCTTATTCATTCATAGTGGGTTTTGAAAGCCACAACCATTCAATTTTTGCCAAACAGTTGCTCCATGACGATGGTTTCTCCTGAATCTATTACGATAAAATCATTATCCCAGGGACCAGTCAGAAATTTCTTTAGATAACCCAGGGTTCCGGGAATGGCTTCACATTTTAAATTTAGAAAATCGGCATGCACCTGTGCTTTTGCCATCAGTTCATCAAGGGGAAATTCTCCTGTATCTATTACCCCTACTCTTTTATAGTGTTTGAAAGTAATCCGCAATATCTTGTCAGCCTTTTCTTTGCCATACCGCTTGATTGTCCGCTCATATTCTTCAAATGTAGTTCGCTCCATTTGTTCCCAGCTTGCCAGCCAGCCACTGGAAAAAAAGTATGTGGGCATCGTTCTTTGCACTTCTGTCCGCTTTTGCTGCGAACCAAGCAGCATAGTTAAACAATCATCGGCGCGAGGAACAACCAGTCTAAACCCCGCCGGCTTAAGACCTAAAATGGCATTGCCGCAGTACCCCATCACCAGCAAAACTTGATCAACATTACTAGCCCTGCTCAAGGCCTCCTGGAGAACAGACCTTAGCTTGTCTGGTTCATTATGAAGAGCTGATTCAAGATATATCACAGGAAAACGACAATCAGTCTGCTGAATAGCCTTATCAACCTCGGCCTGGATGGTACGACAAGTGATGATTAATGATTTCATAACCCTTCCCTTTCCTCATAAACCGATTGTTAGTTATATATACATATATATATGTATTATTGTCCAGCAGGCCTATTCTGTCAATATTTTTATATTATTCTTTCAATTAAATTACCATTTTGTCTGCTGGGCTTTTGCTTACCATCCTAATACAGACAAATAAAAAAGGGCACCCAACAGGTAACCCCAAACTTTCAATTATACACGAAATGCAAGCTCTTGTACTCTTGTTGCCAGGCTGGTCAGCGATTCTATGGCTTTACTTATCTCATAGCTGGCAGCTTTCTGCTGTGAACTGATTTTATCAACCTCGTCTATTTCTTTTTCTATCTGCGTGATTTCCCC
>JAQSXM010000291.1 GCA_029256645.1 Sporomusa sp.
TCATGGCCCAGCCCGAAGCTCACCGCTACCGGCATGCCGTGAATATTACCTGTGGGTGATGTCTCAGCAGTATTAATGTCGCCATGAGCATCAAACCAGAGAACGCCTAGCTTCTTTTTATGCTGCAGCACGCCGGACATTGTCCCGATCGCAATACTGTGATCGCCTCCCAGCACTAACGGAAAACGGCCTTTTCTCATTTCCTCAGCAACTCGCTGGCACAACTCAGTATTAACCCTTTCAATCTCATCCAGGTACTTTAGTTTGCTTCCGTCCACATAGCAGGAATCTGGCCTGTTAGGCAAAATATCGCCCCGGTCGTCAATGTCATAACCGAGTTCCTGGAGTTTTTCCCGTACCTTGGCATAACGGATAGCACTAGGCCCCATATCGACGCCGCGGCGGTCAGCCCCAAGATCCAGTGGTACACCGATAATCGAAATAAGGTTATTAATTGTCGGATTCATGTGGGGGGTGTCCCCTTTCATTACTAGTTTATTATTTGCTTAGAATAGTGCCAAACCACATAATCCAGAGGCAATGATAAGAAAAATCGGCGGTATATTCGTCTTAATCAGCAATACTACTGACAAACCCATAATCATTATGCTCTTTATCTCAAAATTCCATGACGAAATTGCAATATTTACTCCATTTACAATTCCATGTGCCGAGAAGATTATACCATTCTCGCTGGCCATCTTCAAGGCTGCAACAACGATAATACCCGGAATAACGGCCTTAAGCCCATACAAAATGCCTTGAGCAGCAGGATGTGAATTGCATTTGAAAAAATAGGCTGCTGCAAGAACTACCAGCAATACACAGGGTATCAAAATACCCAAGAAGGCTGCCGCCGCCCCTGCAAAACCATGTATCTGATAACCAAGGCCAAGTGCGGCATTGACTGCTACAGGCCCGGGGGACATTGCGGCTATTGCTATCGTATCTGTCATATCCTGAGTCGCCAGCCAGCGGTGGCGCTCAATCGCTTCCAGCATAATCGGGATCATAACATACCCGCCGCCAAAGCATAGTAATGAGATTTTAAAGAAAATAAGAAATAATTGATAGGACATGATCATTTCTCCTTGCGCAAGGCAAACTCACACTTTAGAACTACCTGCAGCACATAACCAACGATTCCACCGGCCAGGATGACCGGTATTGTTGCTTCAGCCACCATAATACAAGCAAGTGCCGCCACTAGACACAAAACTTTCGCACACCCGTTCTGAAGTGAGGTTTTACCGGTCTTATAAGCCGCCCACAGAATGAACCCTACCACGGTTGGCCGTATACCGGAAAAAGCTGCTGCAAACAGCGGGTTACTTTTATCCTTCAATAGCAGCATAGACAAAACTAATACGATAATGCCCGGGGGCAGCAGATTGCCACATACCGCTATAATGGCCCCTGGAATTCCTCTTAGTTTGTACCCAATGAAAGCGGCGGCATTAATCCCGACGGCACCGGGGAGACAACCGGTTACAGCAAATATATCAGTGATCTGCTCTGAAGCAATCCACTGCTTGTGGTCTACAACCTCACGTTCGATAACAGGCATCATTGCATAGCCTCCCCCAAACGAAAAAGCACCAATTTTAAAAAACACCAAAAACAAGTCAGTGAGCCGGCACTTGTGCTCCATCATCCGCCCCCCAATACAGAAACGACCTTACTTGTGTGCTTACTTTATAGGCTAACGCTTACTTCTTTACCTAATTATACCAGAAAAAGCCTGACCCGCCCTATGTTTAGACAGGGGGACCAGGCTTTTTTAATTATATCAGAATTTATAAGTTTGAGAGGCTGAAAGGCCATATAAAACAAGGGGAGCCAAGGCCAATGCCGGCTTGAGCAAAGAGACGGGCCCGCAACCCCGGTAACCCCCCGGCCTTTGCCGTAAAAAGCGTTCCGCAGGAGAAAAGCCGGGCGGGAATCCGTTAAGAAATCCGTACTGTTTGAGCGTAGCGAGTTTCGGATTTTAGGAATACTGTCCGGCTTTTCAGCTTTTGGAGGCTTCGGGCCTAGACTTTTTGTTACTTTTGGGGCAATGCCAAAAGTAAAACCATTCTTATCTACAAAGTATTAAAATATTGCAGGCGGGTGGTGTGTTGATAACACGCCACCCGCCTGCGTCAGCCAAAATCTTTACTATGGGATATATAGACTAGTAGAATAAAAAGAAATTTGCGGCGATGATTACAATCAAAGCCCCGGCCATTGGAATTGCGGTCCGTTTAACAACATCAAACGGCGATACACCACCCATGCTTGACGAAACCACAATAACGGCAGTAATGGGAGAGATTGCCCGGGCAGCACTTGCCGCAAAATGCATCGGCAGCAGCATCACCACCGGTGCCACCGACATTTTGGCCGCAACAGTGGGGGTTAATGCGGCAAAGGCAAAAAACGGCGCATTGCCTGAACCCATAACAACTGATGCCACTGCGATGATACCTACCATAACCAGAATCATGCCGGCTGCACCAAATCCTGAAGACTGGGCGGAGGCAATGATAGCGTCAATCGTGCCAATCGTCATGAGTCCTTTGGCAAAGGTTTCACCGGCGACAATCAGCGTAATAACATTGGCCATCTGCAGCCCCAGGCCGTCAAAGAACGATTGTATGTCGGCAAAAACTTTTTTTCCATCCCGAAAACGGACATACTCAAAGATCATACCAATCGCCACACCAATAAACATCGCTTTAATAAATACCCACTTTTTCTACCTCCATTTTTTTGCATTACATCAGCTTTACCTGTACATATATATCTTTTACCAGCACCCCCTTATGCCTGCTCCTTACTTAATTTCTTGCCAGCCTTGTATGTCGGTAATGCCCAAACCCGGCGCATCAGGGATAATCAGCTGGTTTTTAGAGAAGCTTACGCCGCCGATGACCGGGTCCTGGGCCAACAGCACAGCCGCATCCAGATCTGATTTATCAACAATCATCTTGCCGCCGGCAAGACTTGCCGCCGCTGTAATTCCCACCTTGCTCTCCAGCATGCAGCCCATCATACACTTAATACCCATGGTCTCGGCAAAATGGGCAATTTTGATCGCATTATGCAGGCCGCCTGCTTTCATCAATTTGATATTAATCAAATCACAGGCTTGCATGGCGAGTAACTGAAACACTTCATAAACACCAAAAGCCGCCTCATCTGCCATAATATCAGTTTCAACATGTTCTGTGACATATTTGAGCCCACTGAAATCATGGGCCTTTACCGGCTGTTCAATCAATTCAATATCCAGTCCCATATCCTCAAATTTGCGGATAGTCCGGACAGCTTCCTTGGGACTCCAGCCCTGATTGGCATCAAGCCGGATCTTTACATCATAACCGACAGCAGCGCGGATGGCTTGCACCCTTTTAATATCAAGAGCCGCATCTGTGCCTACTTTAAGCTTCAGTTCTGTATAACCTGCCGCCACTGCCTCCAGCGAGTCCTGTACCATCTCTTCCGGGGCATTGACACTAATCGTTAAATCGGTTGTAATCACATTACGGTAACCACCTAACAATTTATATAGCGGGATACCGTGCCGTTTGCCAAACAGGTCATACACAGCAATGTCCAGTGCCGCTTTTGCCGAGCTGTTGTGCAGCATTGCACCATCAATTGTTGTCATGATTCCTTCCAGGTTGTCAACATCCATGCCGATTAACCGGGGGCCAATTGTATCGCGAATGGCGGCAATGACCGAATCCTGACTGTCCCCGGTAATCACGGCAGTTGGCGGCGCATTCCCAAAGCCGGTTTCCCCGGTATCAGCAATCATCTTAATGATAATATCCTCAGCTGAATTAACCTGCCGCAAGGCTGTCTTAAAGGGTTTCTTTAGTGGAATGCTCACCTTGCCAATTCTAATCGCTGTAATCTTCATATGTAGCCATCTCCTTTATCCTCTATTTTATAATCAATCCGGCATAAACAAGCCCACATAATTTAAAGAAAATATGGCTTGCGCCGAGCCTCTGCGCCAGAGGAAACCGGCGTTGCTATATATTCCGCATTAAAGAAGTTTGCAGGCGCAGGCGGGTGGTGTAAGACTTTAACGCGTTGTATATATATATCTGGAAGAAAGTTATACATTCTAACAGAACAAAAAATCCAGCATAATAAACCCTCTATGCAGAAGGTGTATCATGCTGGATTTTATCTACGTCTACGCGAGCGTGTTTTTAACTAGCGTACGGTAAACAAAGCAGCCTTTATAGGTGTTTTTAGTCATTCAAATCAAGAGGCATACCATTCATTATGCGAAAGAACTTCTTTTGAGCATCTTTATAAGCAACCAAAATAGCTTTTTGAGATGAACCGAAATAACGGGACTCAACCTGCTGCTTAACAGTTTCAAACTCTTCCTGCAAACTTCTCCCGGCAAACAAACTACAGATAAATTCAGCGGTGGTTGAAACCATCGCCGAGCTGCCACAAGCTACAATCTTACCGGTTTCCCGCTCCACCACAAAACCAATAAAAAACTGTCCATAATGGTGAGTAATCGGATTATTCTGCTGGGACTTGGCATTACCGACTATATAGATGGTATTCTCTGCAAACATCTCGATTCTCCATCTAGGTTCTTAATAAATGTAATATTCGAGAAAAATGATTATATTCCTTTCGCCATTTTTCTTATTTTCAACATTTCCATACGGTTGTCTCTTTTGACTGAATGTGGCCGGGTTATCTACAAGGCAGGAAAATAGGCAGCCTGCAGGGAATAACTTCACGAGCATTATCTGTAAGAAAGAGGGGTACCTATGAAGCTTATATCCTGGAATGTAAACGGGCTGAGAGCCTGTCTGGGTAAGGGATTTGAGGATTTTTTCGCCAGTGCTGATGCCGATATCTTTTGTGTTCAGGAAACTAAAATGCAGCAAGACCAGTCAGAGCTGGTTTTGGCCGGATATGACGAGTACTGGAACAGTGCTGTGAAGAAGGGCTATTCCGGCACTGCTATTTTCACCCGG
>JAQSXM010000292.1 GCA_029256645.1 Sporomusa sp.
AATGTAATAATACAAATATTTTTAATATTGTAAAATATTTTCACAAATCACCATTCCCAGTAAAAGGATAATGTTTGACTATGCCGAATATTCTTTTGTAGATTATCGCGGAGGCACATATGACAGTTTTTACTCTGTTAGAATCAATTAGCGCTTTATCATTTATTGCTATGACGGCATATCTCACAGGCCGCAGCCGCTTTATTATGCGTTGTACCAGATATCCATTTCACGTGCCCAGCCGAATTCCGCTTATTGTTTTATTCTCCTTTCTTGCAATAACTGGCAGCTACAGTGCTCTTCCCTGGGGTGAACCCCTTATCACCACCCGCTTAATCGGCGTGCTGTTAGCAGGTATCGCCGGCGGGCCGCTTACAGGCTTTAGCGTCGGGGTTATCTGCAGTATATATATGACGCTGACTGAAATGCTGGTAGCCGCCCCAGCCATTTATATTGTTTTTGTCGGAACACTTTCCGGGTTGCTGCGGCTTCAGTTGAGTTTCCACCAACTAACGCCACTTACCGGTGCCAGTGTGGCCCTGGTCGCAGAACTGTGCCAGGTTACTTTGTTTACCCTGGTTGCTACTGAACTGGAACTTGCCGGCTACATTATAAAATCGGCTATACCAACAATGGTCGTCAGCGTTATCGGTGTATGGATTTTTCTGTTCATTGTTAATTGGATTGAGGCTGAGCAGGATATTTACGGGGCCCGGGCTGCCCAGCTATCACTTGATATCGCCAGCCGTACCCTCCCTTATCTCCGACTAGGGTTTAATACCCATTCCGCTACAGTAACTGCCCATATTATTTATGATCTCACCAAGGTAGATGCTGTTTCTATTACTGGCAGATATAAGCGTTTGGCATTCATCGGCCAAGGTGCCGAACATCACACCCCGGGAGAACCGATCATATCTGCCGCAGTTAAAGAAGCCATCGCCAATAAAGTTATGAAAGTAATCAACGCGCCTAATGACCGGGGCTGCCCGATTCTTCACTGTCCCTTGCAAGCCGGCGTTGTAGTCCCTTTATTTATCGGCAACAAGGTGGTCGGAACAATTGAACTCGCCAGAGTTAACAATGAAACAGTCTCAGAACTGGACATCCGCATTGCTGACGGTATTGCTAATTTGCTATCAGTTCAGATTCAACTGGCTGAGATCGATGAGCAACGAAAAATGCGTGAAAAAGCTGAGCTTAAGGTACTCAGAGCTCAGATTAACCCCCATTTTCTTTTTAATACCATCAATATTATTATGTCCTTTTGCCGTACCGACCCGGATAAAGCCCGCAGCTTATTGGGCAGCCTGGCTACCCTTATGCAACGTGCCTACTCGAATCAGGAGGATTTCCTTACTCTTCAGGATGAACTAACTGCCGTTACTGCCTACCTGGAAATCGCAAGATCACGGTTTGGTGACAGATTAGATATTGCTGTTCATGTCGATGATTCGGCCAATACCGCGCTTGTTCCAGCACTCTCACTCCAGCCTTTAGTGGAGAACGCCTTAAACCATGGCCTATTCCCCAAGCTAGGGCACTGCTTATTAGCAATTGACGCTTCAATTGAGGCTACCGCGCTAATTATTACCGTCACTGATAACGGGGTGGGTATCCCCACCGAGATACTGACCCAAATCAAAGCAGGCAACTCTGACGGCATTGGGCTACTGAATGTTCATAGGAGATTAACTAGTCTCTATGGTCCGGAATATGGCCTGTCGATAACCTCTGAGCCGCCCTTCGGCACAGAGATTCGACTACAAATCCCGTTCAAATGCCAATCGGTATCAAAGCAGAAAGTGAGTGGTGCTTCGTGAGAACCAAAGCAGTAATTATTGACGATGAACAACCTATTTGTGATGAGATTGAGTATTTGCTGAATCAGCGTGGTGATATCGAAATCTGTGCCAAGTTTACAAATTGTGTTGATGCACTCATTCATATCCTGGAGAAAAAACCAGATATCGTATTTCTGGATGTCATTATGCCCGGTATGTCCGGGTTGGAAATGGCGCAGAAGCTCAACAGCATGAATAAGCTGCCTTACATTGTTTTTATTACCGCCTACCCGGAACACGCTGTCGAAGCCTTTGCCACACCCGCTGTCGGTTATGTTACCAAACCGGTTACCGAAGACAAGCTGAGTAAAGTCTTAGCCAAAATACGCAATCTCTCTGCGAAAACCACAACTGAACGAGGAACTCAGATTGCTAAAGTATGTGTATTATCCAGCGGCAAGATTGTTCCTGTAAATAAAAAAGATATTGTCTTCATTTATGTAAAAGATAAGGACGTATTTGTGCGCACTCGCACCGTTGAGTTTTCGGCTATGCTAACTTTACAGGAGTTTGACAACTTATTAACTGAACCCAATTTTCTGCGAATCCATCGCCAGTATATTATAAACCTAGATGAAATATTGGAAATTACCCCGTGGTTTCACGGCTCCTATCTACTGCGCATGAATGATCTTAATAAACAAGAGGTTCCCGTCAGCCGCACCCGTGTGAAACACCTAAAACTTACACTCGGTCTCAAGTAGAAACAAAGAGGAGGTTTACGATTATTTGAGCTTCAAAACAAGACTAACCGTATTCTTTGTCGGTATTGCCCTGCTAGTTTCACTCGGGGTAGGTATTTTGATCATTAGAGATATGCAGGTGCAAATTGAAGTAGCAATCGCTGAGAAAGCAAAATCAGACCTAGCCACAGCGCTTGAAATTGCTGATTATATGCGCCCGGGCTCATGGCGGATAGAGAATGGCGAGTTATACAAAGGTCACCTTCGAATCAATGATGATACCGAATTGGTTGATAAAATTGGCCGTTTAACAGATGACACTGTAACAATATTCTTAAACAACACCCGTGTTGCCACCAATATTATCAGGGACGGCAGCAGGGTCACAGGTACACTCGCTGCCGATTATGTCTCCGAAACAGTACTTAACGGCGGTCTCTATGTTGGTGAAGCCGAGGTCATTGGTGTCAAATATCAGACTTGCTATGCTCCTATCAAAAATGATTCAGGCCAGATTATCGGTATGTTTTATATTGGTGTGTCAAAGAATTTTGCAGATCAGCTTAAGCATAGTTTTACAGCAGTAGCAGTATTATCAACCCGTATTGCCTTATTATTCGCCCTTGCTGCTACCTGCTTTATCTCGGTAGATGCCTGGTCTACCGCATTCCTCACCCGAGCAAGCCCTCGCTGGACAACACCACACGATCAGAAAGAGACGCCCCCCTAGAAGGGTCGCGTCTCTTTTTGATCTTATTTTATTATCTTTATTATGCAGTTTTACTGTTTTCAATCTTAGCCTTTGGCGGAGCAGATAGTATCGGCAAAATTATCGCAACAGCCAAAGCGATCGAAGTAATAATAAGCGCTTCACTATAATTTCCTGATGACTGACGGATCCGTGCAAACAGCATTGGCCCCATTATACCGGCAGCCCCCCAGGCAGTTAACATCCAGCCGTAAATCCGCCCAACATATTTTGTTCCAAAAACATCGGCTGCATAGGCCGGCATGGTAGCAAAACCGCCACCATAACAGGCATAAATATATGAACAAATGATAGTGAATACAGTCATATCTTTCGTACTAGACAAGAAATAGAATGCCACTGCTTGTGAAGCAAACAGGATGAAGAATACTGTCCGGCGTCCAATTTTATCAGAGGCTGATGCCCAGAACAGTCTCCCCAATCCATTGACGATTGCAAATATACCAAGAATAGCCCCTGCTTGCATTGCTTTTTCGGCGGCACTCATTGAGCTTGGCATAAGATCCTGTGCCATAGGTGAAGCCTGGGAAATAAGCGCAATACCGGCAGTAATATTGAGGAACAGCATCGCCCACAGCAGATAAAAATATTTAGAGCTGGCAGCCTCACCTAAGGTCATACCGGCAGCGGCAGATTTGCCTGCTGGTGATATCCAGCCTGCAGGTACATAACCGGGCGGCGGTTCAACCATAAACTGAGCGGCGGCTGTAACCGCCACCAAGAAGATAGCGCCAAAGATGTAGAAAGTCATAGCCGTCCCCATACTTGCAATCATGCCTGGAGAGAGCACGGTAAGCATCAGCGAACCAAGACCAAAACCCATTACAGCCAAACCAGTAATGAGTCCTCTTTTGTCCGGAAACCACTTAACCAACGTAGCAATCGGGGTAATATAGCCAAAGCCAAGACCTAATCCGCAAATAAGACCATAGCCAAGATAGATTACCGTTAGCGAGCCAATTTGGTCGCCATAGCCTGTGATAAGGGTACCCAGACCAAAGAGAACACCACCGGTAGTGGCAACAATACGTGCACCTTTTGTATCTAAAATATAACCGCCTGCAGCACTGGATATAGCCAAACAACCGATTGCAATGGTGAATGTTAATGTCACATCAGCGTTGCTCCAGTTGTGGGCAGCCATCAACGGCTTGGTAAATACACTCCAGCCATACACAGTACCTAAGCAAATCTGCATTACAATTCCCGCTAACGCAATAAGCCAGCGGTTAGGGTAGCTTTTTCCCTCCATGCGAGAACACTCCTTCATATTCATGTCCTGTACGTAATAATTCATGCAAAGCTGAGAGAGTTATTATTTATCGAAAATTTCCACTACTTATCAGACAGTTTCCCCGGCGCCAAAGAAACATGCCGTCTCTCCAAACCAACATGAACTACATCATCATTATAGCCGGAGAATTCTCCCTACTCCACAATGCATTACTGAACTGCAAAATATCAGTACCGAAAGGGAATATTTAAATACCGAACCGTTTATTTTTATTTAATATTCTGTAAAT
The DNA here is from genome assembly GCA_029256645.1 of Sporomusa sp. Next base: position 4,820 of record JAQSXM010000292.1, read on the forward strand.
TTTTTTTTAAAATAAAAAAGTGAGAGTCTTTGTTCAAAACAAAGACTCTCACTTTTACTATGGTGGGCGATGACAGGATCGAACTGCCGACATCCTGCTTGTAAGGCAGGCGCTCTCCCGG
>JAQSXM010000293.1 GCA_029256645.1 Sporomusa sp.
TTTTCCGCTAGCTTCATCGTAACAGACCCCTCCTTATCTTGCAAATAAGCAATTGGCAACTAAGTTTCAGACTGTTAGAAAATCCCGGTAATTTATTGAATATTATAGCATCTTTTTAAGATCATCGAATGAATTTTTTTGCTAATTCATAAAGATCATTTTTTTACATCTTTTCAATGTTCATCGCAATTGTCTTTAATATTGATATTATTTTCTAATAATCAAAATAATACAATAAATCAGGTAGATATATTCCAATATTAAGTCAAAATAATCAAAATTACTTTTTATCCTTAGTGTTAGAATTAAGCTAAATCGTATTAAGGGAGGTAAAGATACATGGCAAGTCCGGCGATCAAGTTTGAACCTCAAACAACTCCTTCGGCTATTTCGTCCCGCGCTGGTTTATTAAAAGATCGTTTATTAAGTATTACTCCTGAAATTTGCTATGAACGGGCCGAGCTAATCACTGAATCGTATAAAGAGACGGAAGGGATGCCGGTTATTTTACGGCGAGCCAAGGCTCTTGAAAAAATTTTAGCAAAAATGGTTATCCGCATTCAGCCGGATGAGCTGATTGTCGGTAATCACACGCCCAAACTACGCAGTTCACCGATTTTTCCTGAGTTCTCGTTTGCCTGGATCGAAGCTGAATTTGACCGTTTAGCCCAGCGTGCCGGTGATGTGTTTTTGATCTCTGACGAGTGCAAAGAAAAATTAAGCGCTGTTTTTAAATATTGGCAAGGTAAAACAACCCAGGAATATGCTTCTAATCTTATGCCTGCTGACGCCAAAGCAGCCCAAGCCAATGGCGTATTCACGGTCGGAAACTACTTTTTCCTCGGCGTTGGCCACATTTGTGTGGACTATGGCATGGTTCTGCAAAAAGGCTATTTGGGCATAAAGGCTGATGTCCTCAAAGAAAAGCTTACGCTTGATCTTACCAATCCGGCAGACTTAAAGAAATCACAATTCTTGCAGGCAGTTGAAATTGCCTGTGACGCCGCAATTAGTTTTGCCGCCCGGTTTGCAGCTGAAGCTGAGAAGCAAGCCCAGGCTGAGACCAATGACCAACGCAAGCAGGAATTACTGGCAATTGCCGCAAACTGCCGCAAGGTGCCTGCTAACCCTGCACAAACCTTTTACGAGTCATTGCAGTCCTTCTGGTTTGTCCAACTGATCATTCAGTTAGAATCAAATGGCCATTCTATTTCTCCCGGCCGGTTTGATATATATATGTATCCTTATTACAAAAAAGATATTATGTCAGGAAAACTGACACCAGAACAGGCAATGGAGTTAATTGAATGCCTGTGGGTAAAATTCAACGAGATTAATAAAGTCCGTGACGAGGCTTCTACTAAAGCCTTTGGCGGCTATCCCATGTTCCAGAACCTAATTGTGGGTGGACAAACCGCCGATGGCCGCGATAGTACTAACGAATTATCTTACTTATGTCTGGAGGCTACCGAAAATGTTCGTTTGCCGCAGCCATCACTGTCGATTCGCTTTCATCAGGGTACGCCGCAGAAATTCCTGATTAAGTCCAGTGCGGTCGCTGCGCTGGGTCTGGGCATGCCGGCGATGTATAACGATCATGTTATCATTCCATCGCTGGCCGCCAGAGGAGTATCGCTGGAGGATGCCCGTGATTATTGTGTCATTGGTTGTGTTGAACCGCAAAAAGGCGGCAAAACCGAAGGTTGGCATGACGCGGCTTTCTTTAGTCTGGCAAAATGCCTGGAGCTGGCATTAAATGACGGTATTGATCCTGTTACCGGCGTTCAACTGGGCCTTAAGACGGGAACACTCGCGACAATGGCCACTTTTGATAAGGTTATGGACGCTTACCGCAATCAAATAGAGTATTTTGTTAAATTGCTGGTTATTAGTAACAACTGCTGCGATATTGCGCATGGCAGCATCTGCCCACTACCGCTCTTATCCTCTATGGTTCAGGATTGTGTAGCCAAAGGCAAATCGCTGCAAGAAGGCGGCGCCCATTATAACTTCACCGGGCCGCAGGGTGTTGGGGTAGCTAATGTTGGCGACGCACTAGTAGCATTAAAGAAACTCGTTTATGGTGAAAAAATAGTTAGCAGAGCAACATTAGCCGATGCGCTCAATAAGAATTGGGCCGGCTACGAAACTGAACGTCAGATAATGTTAAACCAAGCGCCTAAGTTTGGTAATGATGATGATGCCGCTGATGAACTTGCCCGCTTAGCTGCCCGCATCTATTGCGAAGAGGTAGAAAAATATACCAACCCGCGCGGCGGTCAATTCCAGGCTGGACTATACCCTGTGTCTGCCAACGTTCCCTTAGGCGCAGTCGTTGGCGCTTTACCTGATGGGCGACTTGCCGGCACGCCGCTCGCCGATGGTGTTTCTCCGGTATCCGGCCGGGACATTAAAGGCCCGACGGCTGCCGCTAAATCGGTAGCCAAACTTGACCATGAAATTGCGTCAAACGGTACTCTGTTCAACCAAAAATTTCTTCCCAATGCCTTAAAAGGTGAGACCGGACTAGGGAATCTCGCAGCCCTGATACGGAGTTACTTCAGCCTGGGCGGACTTCATGTACAATTTAACGTCATAAGTAAAGAAACACTGGAGGACGCGCAGCGTAATCCCGAACAATATCGTAGCTTAGTAGTCCGGGTGGCAGGTTACAGCGCCTTCTTTACCTCGCTTGACAGGAGCCTGCAAGAAGATATTATCGCCAGAACTGAACACGATTTTTAGTAACAGAAACAGTTTTGGGAGCAGATTCTTTTCTGCTCCCAAAACTGTCAACTAAATATTGGTTTTTACGGCAACGGGAGGGAGGGAAGCTACGGTGACAGGTTTAATATTCGACGTTCAACGCTTTACCGTTCACGATGGTCCTGGCATACGAACGGCGATCTTTATGAAGGGATGTCCTCTGCGGTGTGCCTGGTGTCAGAACCCGGAGTCAGTACGTAAAGAGCCGCAAATAACATACTTTCCGTCGCAGTGCATTCGGTGCGGTAGTTGTGCCAAAGCCTGCCCGGAGAAAGCGGTACGACCTGCCGGCAAGACCCTGATTGAGAAAGTAAACCTGACTTTATGCAATCACTGCGGGGCCTGTGCCCGGTCTTGTTGCTCCGGCGCTCTACAACTGATTGGCCAGCTTGCCACTGTAGAAGACCTCTGTGATATCGTGATGGGTGACGCGATCTTTTACCAGAACTCAGGTGGCGGCGTCACCTTTACCGGCGGCGAACCCACTTACCAGCCGGAGTTTCTGACCGCCATGGCTAAGAGATTTAAACAACAGGGACTACACTTGGTTATCGAAACCTGCGGCCTATTCCATTGGGAATCTGCTGCAGAGGCTATTTCACTAATGGATATTATCTATCTGGATATAAAACATGTTAATGCTGAAGAACACCGGTTGCTCACCGGCGAAAGCAATGCCTTAATTCTAGCAAATGCCCAGCACATGGATCAACTGGAAAAACCAATCCGGATTCGTGTTCCGCTTATCCCCGGCTTTAATGACAGCCTTGAAGACTTTGGCGAGACTGTCCGCTTTGCCACACGTCTTAAAAACTTAGAAAGAATACAAATATTGCCTTACCACAAGTATGGCATATCCAAATATGAGCGTATTGGCTGGGGATATTCATTAACCGAACTTGAACCTCCGCCTAAGAGTCACGTTGATTTATTGCTGGCATTGGCTGAGAGCCACAAGGTTGTTTGTACTTTATAGTCCCGCTTAAATATATGTATGAAATATGGCAGAGCAATCAAAATCGGTCTTCTAAGATGCTCCATTTATGGGGCATCTAGAAGACCGATCGTGTTTTATAAGCCTTTTTGCTCAATTCCGCTATATAGGAATCCTAAATGAGTTGTCGAGTTCATCAGCACTAGCCGCCACTTGCCATCCTGATACTCAAACACATTGATACAGGTATTATCCTGTTTTATCTGCCAGAAGTGTGATAAGTCAATATCCAGGATATCACACAGTACAGCCTTGTTAACAGCATCGTGAGCCACTACCAATACGGTTTGACCCTGATGCTTCTCAGCAAATTCCCGGAATGCCGCCATAGACCGGTCGCGAACAGTCGTGATATCCTCCCCGCCCGGTCCCGGCATGGTAACTCCTATTACAGTGCTCTTCCACTGTTCTAAAAGTTCCGGGTATGTTTTGCCCACATCATCACTTAAAAGTCCTTCCCACTCGCCATGGTGAATCTCCAGCAACCGGCTATCGGTATTGACCGGTAACCCATGAGAAGCCACACACATCATGGCTGTATCTACAGCTCGGGATAACGGACTGGCATAACAGATATCAATTGGAACATCCTTAAGCGCTTGAGCTGCCAGCTGCCCCTGCTCGCGGCCGAACGAGGTAAGCGGTGTATCAATCTGGCCCTGATAGCGGCCTTCTTTATTCCAGGTAGTCTCGCCATGACGGACTAGTATAAATCGGGTGATTGCCATGTTTTCCTCCTTAAGCTACTAATATTAGTCATATTTAACAACCGCTCTCTGTTTTATGCATTCTCCCTGTGGAAGGAAAGCATGAGTTCGCGTAGTGCCTGGCAGGATTCATAAGGCACGGCATTGTAGGCAGATGCCCGGCAGCCGCCCACAGAACGATGCCCGGCCAAACCAACGAATCCAAGCTTTTTCGCAGTATCAAGGAACTTATTCTCCAACACTTCATTGGCAGGGCGGAACGTAATATTCATCAGTGACCGCGCATCCGGCTGAGCATGGCCAAGGTAAAAGCCGTTACTGGCATCGATGGCATCATAAATGAGTGCTGCCTTACGCTGATTCTGTTGGTAAAGCGCTGCTGCTCCGCCCTGCTCTTTGACCCACTCCAACATAAGTTTTATCATGTAAATGCTA
>JAQSXM010000294.1 GCA_029256645.1 Sporomusa sp.
ATAAACTGTTTTGCATGAGTAATTGCCCTGACAATGGCTGCTTGCTGCTTTTCTTTAACCAGCCCGCACATTTCACTAATAATATCAGGAAGCCAGGCCTTGAGCTCAGCCAGGGTAGTCACCCTGCCGATTTCATCGCCTGACCTGATCTTGATATCCAGCAAAATATCCGGGTCACCCCCCAGTTCCATAATGCCTCGTGATACTACTGTTAAAAGCTCCAGTATCCGCACCTTTAGTACATCAGGGTGTATACGCCTGCTGCCACCAATTGTATCAAGCATGTGGGCAGCAAAAACTGCGGCATGCTGCCACTCGCCTTTTCGGACAGTAGCTAGCAGCTTGGTTTCATAAGCAATAAATATTTGCTGACTTTCCCTATCGCCCCAGGAAACCTCACTATAATGAATAATTGCGCCATCGTTTTGATAAAACTTGTATTTTAATGCGGCACATGCCTCAAAATAGGATTGCCGAATATGTTTAAATTCGTACCCCTGGCCGATTCCCAGACTGATACTGTAATTTATTTTTTTTGATAAATGGGCCTTAATATGCCTGCCATACCGCTTAGCCGTAGTCTTTACCTCTGCCTGGCTTTCCCGTATATCAACAGGCAGCAGCAAAACTACATCCCGGTCACCTGCCGTAATAGCAAATATATTCTCCTGGCCAACCACCGTAACAATGCCCTCCACGTCCTGTTGAAGCATGTCTATTACCCGATTATAGATATCTTTCTGCTGCAACTCAATGATAGCATTGTCAAAACAGGCTATACCGTCATTATCAGCCTGTATAACGATGGCTACGGTAGGGAGTAACTGCAAATTGAATACAGATAAGGACTCCCCCATATCGGTGATGGCGTTACCAAATATAGCTTCAAAAGCAAGCTCACGCCTGACAGCCTCTCTAATCAACTGCCATTGTTTACTCGATATTATCGTCTTGCTTAAGCCCCACAGATCAACATCAATCATTATATCTACCTGCAGCTTTGCTTAGTTTTGCTTGCAAAGAAGCCAAGCTACCTTTTAATTGGCTATTTAGACAATATATTCCTTCTTACGACATATCCGCCTGCTAATAATATTGATTCAAAAAAATGAGAAAGATGGTAAGACTTCACAATGTTAAATTTCTTTTCATATAGAAAAAGCCTATTGATATAATAACCACTACCAATTTCCCAGTTAGCATGGGAAGTTCTATAATTTTATTAAGATCGGTAACAAGAGGTATGTATTATCCGAATTGCCGAATCAAAAAAGAGGAGGGATGTAATATGGAAATGCTTATATTCTATATCATTGCTATTCTCTTACCAATGGCAAACGAAGCTAACCATAACTAAAAGTCACCGCAAATCGGTTCTGATGACTCATAAAAGCAAATAAAAAATATCAAAAAGAAGCTCCACAGAAGAGCTTCTTTTCGATATTTGCGTTTAGTTTATGAAGATATCAGATGCTGAAGAAAAAAAGGCTCAATGTAAAATGATGGATATCCATAAAATAATCTACCTGCAACTACTTGGCAGTAAATTCTTTACACTATAGTATCGAAGAAGAATTTACTATATGCTATTAATAACTATATCGCGTGGAGGAGAATAATGAATGGATATTCAACTATTTCGCACCTTTCTGCTAGTAGCTAAACTGAGCAACATCACGCAAGCTGCCGAGCAGTTGAATTTCACCCAACCGACAGTCACTGCTCAAATCCGAACGTTGGAAGAACATTTTGGCCTTTCCCTATTTGAGCGTATTGGCAAGAAGCTTTATATTACTGCAGCCGGGCGTGAATTGACCATACATACAGAAAAGCTGTTAACTGTTTACCACGACATTAATACTGAAATGCAGCGTTTTGCCTCATCTGCCAATCCTATAAGATTAGGAGCCTCGACTACAGCTGCCAGCTACATCCTTTCACCAATATTATTAGACTTTCAAAACAGTTGTATAGCAGCCTCAGTTATTGTTGATATTTGCACCAATCTCCCCATGACTATGAAAGGGCTCCTTGATAATACTTTTGACATAGCTATTGTTCATGATGAAATTAACAACAGTCAAATCATACAATTCGATCTGTCTAAGGAGAAATTAGTCTGTGTGGCTAAGCGTGATTTATTTGTCACACAGAACAATTGCCATGACATTAACCAATACCCTTTCATCAATTTCCACCCAGGTTGTGTATACCGAACCAAATATGAGACAGTAGTAAAAGCAGCAGATATTCATTCTGTTATCGAATACAGCGACGCTGAAGCCGTTAAACGAGCCGTGCTGGATGGATTAGGTGCAAGTGTACTGCCTTATGTACTAGTTGAGTCATTTTTAGCAGATGGTACCCTTGTTGAATTAACCAGCACACCACAGCTTACATTCACAATATCTGTCGCCTTTCATAAAAACAAGGTAATAACCCCAGCCATACGCTCACTGCTTTTACTCTTTGCCGAACATGCCACTATTCAAAGCACCCTCTTTGAATATCTTGCCGCCAACTCATAAAAGTTTTTTATTGTTATAATAGTCAACCACAATTTCCCTCGCCCCTTTTATGTACGTTATAATGCTGACAAGACCTTAAGGGGGGAAAGTAATGCGGGCTTGTACCCTGATATGCACTATTGGCATAGTGTTTTTACTTATTGACCAATTTTACAGCGGACTAAACTGGGAGCGGCTGTTTATTGGCGGTTTTGTGATTGTCGGTATCTGGACAGATTGCGAACGCTGGTTGCGTTATAAACTTAAGCACAGGAAACACGGTTAGCAAGGTTGTCATTTCCAGCATTCATGTTAATCTCTTGCCTGAGCAAATCCCTTACCGAAATTTATTGCGTCATTAACAGTTTGCTCATCTGGATTCCATAATCCTTTAAAACCCTCGTTAACAACAGTGAAGCCGCCTGACTTCAACAGCTCGGTAAGCACCTTAACTGATTCGCCACTCCAGCCGTATGTGCCAAACGCAGCGGCTTTCTTATTTTTAAAAGCTAAACCTTTAATCTCTTCCATAATCCCGGCTAAGGATGACAATATCCCCTTGTTAACCGTAGGTGAACCTACCAGGATCGCTTTGGATTTAAAGACTTCTGTAATGATATCATTTTTATCTTTACGTGCTGTGTTATACAATTTGATATTTACTACCTGATCAGCCTGTTTGATACCTTCAGCAATTGCTTCCGCCATTTTGCGGGTGCCATCCCACATCGTATCATACAAAATAGTAATCTGATTTTCTTGATAATCCTTCGCCCACTCAGCATACTTGGTTACAATCTGCAGTGGGTTATCCCGCCAAATCACGCCATGGCTTGGACAGATCATATTCACTGGCAGGTTAAAGCCAACAACTTCCTGAATCTTACGATCAACCAGCCGGCTAAAGGGAGTAAGGATATTCGCATAGTATTTTATACACTCCTGATATAATTCACTTTGATCAACAAGGTCATTAAACATGTATTCTGAGGCATAATGTTGTCCAAACGCATCATTACTAAACAAAATATTGTCACCGGTAAGATAGTTCATCATAGTATCCGGCCAGTGCAGCATCGGCGCCTCGATAAATATAAATTCTTTAGAACCAATATTTAGCTTGTCCCCTGTTTTGACTACATGAAAGTCCCAGTCCTGATGATAGTGACCTTTTAACGATTTAACCGCATTCGCTGTACAATAGATTGGGGTGTCAGGAATGAGTTTCATTAATTGGGGCAGCGCCCCGCTATGGTCACTTTCCGCATGGTTAATAATGATGTAGTCGATCTTATCCAGTGGTATTTCCTGTTTAAGATTTTCAAGAAACTCTTGCGCAAAAGGAAGCCATACGGTATCAATCAAGACATTTTTTTCATCACGGATAAGGTATGAGTTATATGTAGAGCCTTTGTGAGTGGAGTATTCTTCCCCATGGAATTTTTTCAGTTCCCAGTCCACTTTACCTACCCAAGTCACGGTTTCGGTGATTTTAAAAGCCATAATTAATGCCCCCTTTAAATTACTATATACCTTTATTATACTACTTCGCCACGCCTATGCAGTGATCATAATCACAAAAATCCCCAAACCCTTGGAAGCCCCAAGAGTTGGGGATTTTCTTATGGCTAGTCTTCGATGACAATGGTCCAGATACGGACCGGGCCGTGCACTCCGATCGATAAGTCCATCTCAATGTCAGAAGTCCGGCTAGGGCCTGTTATGAAATCAACTGCCGAAGGGAGATTACCCTGTCCACAACGCTCAAGCAGCTCTCTCATCACTGTAGACATAGTTGGCACGATGTCTGATTTCCTCATAACAGCAATATGGGTAGGGGGAAGCAGGCTCACAGAGCGCCCGGTAGTGGACCCGTTAAACAGGGCTACTGTTCCAGTGTAGCCGATTGCGTAATCTACCCAGGTAATGCCCACATCCGACTGTTCAGCAATCTCAATAAGTTCCCGGCGAGGCTTCTCGTTATTCCAAAAAGCCGTCTTAACACCCAGCAGTGATGGTTCTATATACTTACGGAGTGTTGGGTGGTCCCAGAGGATGGCTGATTTTGCATTTAACACTTTGAGCCAAAGCTTTATCTGGTTAGTTGCCTCGCTACCATCGCGAACGATTACTACTTTGCCGGTGAGGGCTTCAAGGTTGGCTTTAAAGAGTTCCAACGGCTGCGTATTCTCAAATTTTTGTTCCCGCCAAAAGGTTGGTGGCCCCACTTCATTCCTCTTAGGCGCATTAGAGAGAGCTTTGTCCCGCCCCAGAGCTTTAGCCACTGTTTGTAAGAATACCGTCTCCCGGGAAATATCTTCATGGATTTCTGTCATATGCTCACCTACTTCTTACGCTTATTCCATCTGTCACGGAAGGTCTTGTCCGCAGCAGC
>JAQSXM010000295.1 GCA_029256645.1 Sporomusa sp.
GATATCTTTGCCCGTGAGGATATCCGCATCGAATCCGGTCAGACGGTGGGCAGGCTTTTGGTGGCCGGTGGAACCGCCACCGTGAGCGGAGTGGTAGAAAAAGGCGTGGTAGTGGTTGATGGAAACCTGATTATAAAAGCTGGTGCTCACATTAAAGACGAGATTGTAGTCTTAGGCGGCTATGTGAAACTTGAGGACGGGGCCAGGCTGGAGCAGCGGGTTCTGGAATTGGCTCCAGGCAAAACTCCTGTTGCCGGTTTTGTGATACTTGGTCTTTTACTAGTAGGAATAGCCAGCCTGGTAGCGCTCCCCATCGTGGTGTGGCTGACTGCCCGGATAGTAAGAAATACCCGGCCCTATCTATGGGTGAAGGAGCGATTTTTACTGCTGCAGCAGCGTTGGCCGGCGCTGTATATCGTATTAACTCTAGTTATAAGCGGTCTAATGCTGGTGCTTTTTGCAGACATGGCCTGGGAAACATTATTTAGTCATGAAGCAGACGTTTTTGACAATGCGTTTATCTGGCTGGTGCGGTATTTTTCCAGTCCGGGGCTTGATCAGGCGATGATTATGATATCTGAACTCGGCTATGGCTATCCTTTCTGGGGAATAATCCTTACAGTGCTAGTTACACTGGCTTTTTACCAGCGGCGGCTGGAGGCCGCCGGGATGCTTGTTTGTCTGGGCGGCGCGGCGTCTTTAAACTTGTTACTCAAGCATTTATTTGAACGCAGCCGGCCCGAATTATTCCGGGTAGTGGAAGCGGCAGGGTTTAGTTTCCCAAGCGGCCATGCTATGGTGTCGTTGTGTGTTTATGGCATGCTGGCTTTCCTGATCGCACGCTACAGCCAACGCTGGCGCTGGCGGCTGGCTGTTTGTACATTGGCAGTGGCGTTGGTTGCCGCCATCGGTGTTAGCCGTGTCTACCTGGGCGTTCACTATCCGACTGACGTAGTTGCCGGCTATACCGCCGGTGCCACTTGGCTGGCATTTTGCATTTCGCTTCTTATGTGGTGGGAGCGTGAGCGGGAAGGGTGAAAATAACCATCACTTCTGAGCTTCTTGCATGGGCTTGGCATACTGAAACTGAAAGCCGCCGGTGTAAGCCGGTAGTTGTATATCAGGTCTCTGGGAAACAGTAATTTTAATTCCCCAGAAGGATAAAGTCTCGATAACCCCGCCACGCATCTTTAGCGAATTTTCCAGTGTTGCCGGATTGCCAATGGCTCTTATCTCAAAAGGGGCAGCAAAGGGGGCGTTATTAACTGACATAGACTGTCCATTCTGTCTAATCCCGGAACCGGTAATAAGGCGCTGATTATTGATGGCAATGGCTTCAGCACCTCCCGCCCGCAGCTCGTTTAAAATTTTTATCACGTCCTCTGCCCTAATTAAATATAGGTCAGAGCTTTTATTAGCTACAGGTTGCTTGCGGTCTTCCTCTATAGTAACAATTATGCCGGGACCTGTCAGGGGGGTTGTACCTGCGCCCATAGCGATGCGCTGAACCTCTTTATAAGACGCAATGCTGCCAGAGGACTGTAATTCCCGTATTTGAGCCTGCAGACTTGCTACTTCCTTTTCCGACAAGCTTAAGCGGAGGGTTAAATCTTCTGCCCGTTGATTCTGAAGCGAATAGCGAAAGTCCTGATTGTTTTTAAATTGCACTGCCAGTATGATACCTAAAACGACACATACCAAACTAATGGCGGCCTGGCCCTTTTTTAGTAACATAAAACCACCTCAAATACTATACTGGTGTCTGTGATAGTGCGAGTATATCAACATACTCGCACTAAGTGTATAGGCATATAGTAACAGAAAATAAATGAACAGTAAATCAAATAAGTCTGCTCAATTAATAAACTCAGTTAGAACCCATATAATAATGGTATATATTGGGATGAGAGGGGCCGCGATTCTTCTTCGATGTGCGGCTGCGGCTTCGTTTGTGTCTGTGTTATAATATTGCTAAGGATTCCCTAAGCTTGTTTACAAGGATATTAAACCTATGTGAAGAAATATGTAATGACCATTGGAGGAAAGAATATGTCACAACGGTCAGTCTTAATTGTTGATGATGATAGTAAACTGGTTGAACTGCTGCAACTATACTTTCAAAAAGATGGGTTTGTTGTATTTACAGCTAATGACGGTATTACTGCTTTGAATATCGCGCGTGAGAAAGAGCCTGACATCCTGGTGCTTGACTTAATGCTGCCCGGGATGGATGGCTGGGACATTTGCCGGACACTGCGACGGGATAGCGAGGTACCTATTTTAATGCTGACGGCCAGGGATGAAGAAAGCGACAGATTAGTTGGCCTGGAAATTGGTGCCGATGATTATGTGACAAAGCCTTTTAGCCCCAAAGAAGTCGTGGCTCGCGTTAAAGCTATCTTGCGCCGGACCAAGCGGACAACCGTCAAAACCGAAGCGGTTCGGATGGGGGATGTAGTCATAGACCTGGAGCAGTATCAGGTAACAAAAGGCGGGCAACCTGTTGAACTCACGCCCACCGAGTTCAAGATGCTGGAACTGTTGGCCGCTAATCCGGGCAGGGTATTCAGCCGGTTACAGATTGTTGAACAGGCCCAGGGATACTCTTTTGATGGATATGAGACTACTATTGATGCGCATATTAAAAATTTACGACGGAAAATTGAGGACAACCCCAGAGAGCCGGTATACATCCAAACTGTTTACGGGGTAGGCTATCGCATGGCAGGCAGCCCCAATGAATAGCATTATTTACCGTATTACCGGGCTGATGTTCCTGGCGGTTGCCATGACTGTATTTCTGCTGGTATATTTGGCTAATACACAAATGACCGGCTTATTTCAGGAGTATGTCACTGTCCAGCAGATGGAAATGCACCGCAGTATGATGACTCACATGAGCGCAGCCAGTGAGGGTCAGGCTGTCATGATGGGGAATTTAGAACAGAACTTTTTAACATCGGTACATCAGTCACTCGTTTGGGTTGGCGTAGCCCTATTAGGGGTGGGATTGGCGGCGAGCTATGCCCTGGCCCGCAGTATTACCATACCGCTGCGCAAGGTAAGTGCAGCAGCGGTGGAGATTGAGCGGGGCAATTTTGCCCAAAAAGTACCTGTGACCTCAACCGATGAAGTGGGCACTCTTGCCATGATCTTCAACAGCATGGCGGAAACTTTGGATAATAACAGTAAGTTAAGGCAGCAGTTTCTAGCAAACATAGCCCATGAATTACGCACACCGCTCGCTATTATCCAAGGCCACCTGGAGGGCATGATTGATGGCATCATTGAGCCTAACCAAAAACAGCTGACTTCTTTACACGAAGAGGCTGTTCGTTTATCACGGCTGATTAAAGACCTGAAGGATTTGTCACTTGCTGAAGTCCGGCAACTGTCACTGGAGGTCAGAGCGACTGCTGTAAATCAGACTGTTGAGCAGGCCTTGTATATGCTAAAACCGCTTGCTGATGAAAAAGAAATTACCATTGAGCAGAATCTGATGCCAGCTCTACCAATAATTACGGCTGACGCAGATCGAATTTGCCAGATTTTCTACAATCTGATTACGAATGCCATTCGCTATACCGCGCCTGGCGGGAGGGTAACTGTAGCTACCGGGATAACCAGGTTAGAGGGGCAGGAATGGGTAAAGGTTACTGTTGCCGATAATGGGCAAGGCATTAATAGTATGGATTTGCCGCACTTATTTGATCATTTCTACAGAGGAGATAAGTCCCGGGATCGAAAAAGTGGGGGGACAGGCCTGGGGTTGGCTATTGTTAAACAGCTCACAGAGATTCATGGGGGTAAAGTACAGGTTGAGAGCATAGTAGGCAAAGGGAGCGTTTTCTATGTTTTGTTGCCTGCGCAAACCCATGAAAAGCGATAAGTTAACCTGTTACTTTTTGATTGATGATTCGTTTATAAAGATAAACGGTATTAATAGAAGGAGACTTTGTTGTTATGTACAAAAAACATTATCTCTCAGCTGCTTTAGTTATGAGTCTATTGATTGCCCCGGTGGGCGCCTTTGCGGATCAGGATAAGACCGGTTATGTGGCAAAGCCGGTTTACAACCAGAATGGGGAGCTTGTTGGTTCTACTCGCAGTGGTGTCACTGTAACTACTATTGATTGGCAACTGCCTGACAACTACCATATCCTGGATATGCAGAAGAGTGATGTTACCGGCGATGGAATACACGATCGTGTCTATCTAATCGGGCATCAGCCCTCAGATACGTCAAACTATACAGATTCGATTAAACTGATTATCGAGAATGGCGCTAATCAAATCCGGACAGAAATGGTCCTGGAAGAGATGGGCGGCTATGAAGCCAGCTTATTCCTGGGGGACTTTACCGGTGATCATATCGCCGATGCCTTAGTTACTGCCGCATCTGGTGGCAGTGGCGGCTGGTATGATAATAAAGTCGTCACATTTGTCAACGAGGCATCTATTATTTTTAGTCAAAAAGATAATAGTAAAATTTCTGTATCCGGTCAGTTCACCAATGGCTACAAAGTAGAACTCTATAACGAGGCTGCAGCCAGTCCGGCTGTAACGATGGATGTCAGTGAGCGTAAAGCTGATTATATTCGTCTAGGCCTTTATGATAAAAGCGGAACACTTAAAAAACAGACTAAGGTCATGTTTACCCCGTTTGGTCAGTTGGAACCTGTTGATATCAATAACGATGGTATCTATGAATTAAAGGGACTACAGCGTATCTCCGGTGCATATAATGCGGATGGCCTTGCCACTGTGGAAACGGTGCTAGCCTACACTGGTGGTAACTGGCAGCCCCGGTCAGTCAATCTCCATATAAACCTTCACTTGGCCAAGATTGGATCTGAGTGAAAAGGGCTGACGTGCTACC
>JAQSXM010000296.1 GCA_029256645.1 Sporomusa sp.
GCCGGGCAGATGGGCAGCGGCATTGCTCAGGTAATGGCCCAGGGTGGTCTTACCGTTATTCTGAGAGACATCAGCGAGGAATATGTGCAAAAGGGTGTTAAAACTGTTGACAAAAACCTTGCCAAAGCTGTCGAAAAAGGCAAACTAACCCTTGATGATAAAGCAGTTATTATGAGCCGGATTACCGGAGCGGTTGAACTGACCACCGAAATCTGTGCTGTGGATTTAGCCGTCGAAGCGGCAGTAGAAAACATGGATATTAAAAGAGATATCTTTCAAACACTGGACCGGTTGTGTCCTGCCCACACAATACTTGCAACAAATACCTCTTCCCTGCCCCTTACTGCGGTTGCAGCCACTACCAAACGAGCCGATAAGGTAATTGGCATGCATTTCTTCAATCCCGCTCCGGTCATGAAACTGGTAGAAATCATTAATGGCCTGGCAACCTCCCAGGAGACCTTTGAAACCGTACACTCATTAGCCCTGAAACTAGGTAAAGAGCCTGTTAAAGTCGAGGATTTCCCGGGGTTCATCGGCAACCGGGTTGTCATTCCTATGATTAATGAGGCTGTCTATGCCTTGATGGAAGGGGTAGCCAGCGCCGAGGATATCGATACTGTAGCCAAGCTTGGCTTTAACCACCCAATGGGCCCGCTGGCGCTGTCTGATTTAATTGGCAATGACACGGTGCTTTCGATCATGGAAGTCCTCTATGCCGGTTACGGTGACTCTAAATACCGCCCCTGCCCACTACTTAAGAAGATGGTCCAAGCCGGCTATCTTGGGCGTAAAACCGGCAAAGGGTTCTTTGAATATACCCGGTAATCGTAATTTTCTCCAAGTGCAAAACAAACTACCCCTTAAGACCTTCAGGATATCTTCCTGCACTGCTCTTAAGGGGTAGTTTGTTATTTCCAGCTCAGCCATTTCAGCCAGCTTATTTGACTAGACCATATTGGCAATATTCTCTACTTCATTAGCGGTAGCCGTCAACTCTTGCATTGTTTTTCCGATCTGCTCTGTGGCCGTCGCCTGATGCTCACTCAATTGCGCCGTACTGCCAATTACATCTACAACAGAAATAGCCTCCCGCTCAATATTTTGAAGAATCTTTTTGATATCATTTACCGACTGGGAGCTGTTAATCGCCATTTTGCGTATCTCGTCAGCGACAACCGCAAAACCACGGCCTTGCTCACCGGCCCGGGCGGCTTCTATCGCGGCGTTAAGTCCCAGTAGATTGGAATTTGCGGCAACATCACTCACAAATCGCAAGATCTCATCGGTCTTGTTTATCTCAGTAATAACACGCTCGCTGCCGCTTTTCACCTTCACAAGATCGTGCGCCAGACGGCTGGCCGAAGCGGCTAGTTCTTCAGTAGTCGCCGTTATTTCCTCAGTCATGGACGCAATAGTATGAGCAGCGTTATGTAAAGCCTGTTCTGTCAGCAGGCTGATTGCCATACCAACCACGCCGGAAAGCGTTCCATCCTCTTCAATGATAGGCCTAATAATGGAGCGCAGTTTAACACCGTAAAGGTGCTCCGGAATTAATGTCTTGACTATCTGCCTGGTGGCAAGACAATTCTTGACTGATGTTCCCGGTGCCGGCTCACCTATTGTTACTTTAGCCTGGAAAGTTTTCGCCTCGACATAATGAATAATTATACCCTCGGAATTTGCCACCAAAACGGAACAATCGAACGCGTTCAGGTCACGATACAGCTCTGCTGCGGTAATAGCGGCTTCCAGTTTGTTCATAGTATAAGCACCTCTCTTTAGTTCTTACTAAATCTTACTAATTTAGAAATATGTAATTGTTTGTATGTCTAGACAAGTACTGTACAAAATACGTCATATTACTCCATTTTTCCTGCCTAATTTCGACCAATATTCGCAATTATCATTATTTTTTTACAAATATTGAGTAAACCTACTTGCCAATATAATAATATTCTACTCATATGCTCTGCAAAGAAGTATTTATCGCGATATTAGAATAAATAGTTATATATTCTTTGAGTGCATTTGAGGTCATTGCACAACAGCCACTATTTGTCCTTATGTATAAGTTAATAATTCCAATAAAATATTTAACAAATTAAGGAAGGATATTAGGCATTTGAAGAGAAATAATTTATTTAGAAAGAATATATATTAAGTAAAGGGGTGAGCCAATTGAAAGTTTTGGTTGTTTATTACTCATTATATGGGCATATCCATCATATGGCAGAGGCTGTTGCTGCAGGTGTCCGTGAGGTAAACGGGGCTGAGGCTGTTTTACGCCGGATTCCCGAAACATTAAGTGTTGAAATTCTGGAAAAGATGGGAGCAATTGAAGCCCAAAAGGCATTTAGTCATATTCCGATATGTACTCTTGATGAATTAGCGGACGCCGATGCCATTATCTTTGGTACACCAACCCGCTTTGGTAATATGTGCGGCCAAATGCGTCAATTTTTAGACGCAACCGGGCAGTTATGGCAACAGGGAAAGCTGGTAGGCAAAGCCGGCAGCGTCTTTACCAGTACAGCCACTCAGCACGGGGGGCAAGAGTCAACGCTCCTTAGTGTTCACACTACCCTCTTACACCATGGCATGGTAATTGTTGGGTTACCCTATACCTTTGCCGGCCAATCGATTATTAATGAACTGACCGGCGGATCACCCTACGGAGCATCAACCATTGCCGGTGGCAGAGGCGAAAGAATGCCTAGCGCCAACGAGCTTGCCGGTGCGACATTTCAAGGAAAACATGTGGCAACAATCGCCCAAAAACTTTACATCAACAAATAAGCAGGCTTTTTTGAATAGAATTTTAAGACTCCCGCTTCGAAAAGCGGGAGTCTTAAAATTCGCAAATATCTTTTACCTGTTTCTAAGAATAATTTACCTATCCGGCAGTAGCCAGTTCAAGCTTAGCCATGATCTCTTCATAGACCTCTTCCCAAACCACAGTTTGTGTTTTGGCAAAACCATTAAATACGGTCGCGGAAGCTGACGTATAGGCGCCGCAGTTAGGGACTAAGATTAAATCACCAATCTCAAGCGCGACTGTCGGCTTGTCTTTGAACATGATATCCAGCGAGTCACAGCTCGGGCCGGCAAAGGTAGCCTGGATACGTTTTCCAGTCTTAAAGGTCTCAAGCTCAAAGTCCCAGTGATCAAAAATAACACCTGAGAACGTGCCGTATAAGCCATCATCAAGGAAATACCACTGTTGATTGTTACGCACCTTAGTGCCAATAACCTGGGTAATAAGATTAACGGCAGTACCGCAAATATACCGGCCTGGTTCGGCCCAAATCTCAGTATAGGGAAAGTACTGCTTAACAGCCTTGTAAATTCCAGCAGCCATAGCTGCAACATCAGGTTCTTCGGTAAGAGTCGGGATTGGAAAACCACCACCGATATCAAGTATACGAAGGTTTAATCCCCGTTTGTTTGCTATGTCAAAAAGTTCACGACAAATCTTGAGGGCATCAAGGTAGGCCTCATTGCCTGTTGATTGGCTACCCACATGGAAACATAGCCCCGCCACATCAAGTCCGGCTTCATGGGCCTTTATTAGCAAGTCCAGAGCCTCGTCAGGATGAGCACCGAATTTTTTATTAAGGTCCACAAGTGCCCGGGGATTATCGACCCGGATACGGAGTAATACTGTACTGCCAGGAATGGCTGCCGCCATTTTATCAATTTCACTCTCGCTGTCAAAGGTAAACTTATTTACGCCAGTCTCGCGGGCCACATTTAGGCCGCTGGCCGTTTTCACCGGATTAGCGTATACTAAACGTTCTGCATCAATACCTAAATTATTTAGCATCCGCATCTCGCCGTCAGAGGCGACATCAAAATAGCCGCCAAGCGAACTAAGTTTCCGGACAATACGCTCATCCGGATTTGCTTTGACGGCGTAATATATCTTTACGCCAGGCATATTCTCTGCCAGCAAATTATAATTGAGTTCAATCTGTTCCAAAGATAGCACCAACAACGGAGTGCTATAGCTATCAGCCAGCGCTTTGACAGCGTCCTGGGATAACCTGAAATATTTCACTTATCATCGCTCCTTTTAACACATTTTTTTGTCCAAAATCACTATATGATTGTAACATAATTGACCCAAAGTGCAAGTAAATTTTTTATTAAAATAAAACCCGCGTACCACAATAGGATACGCGGGAAAATCGTTTATTAATCCTGACGTTGTTATGCAGTTTTATAATACTTTTCAAGCAAAATACTGCGTGGGCTTGCACCACAGTTAATCAGGCTCGCAGCATAGGTTTTGCATTCATCAATTTTTTCCATCACTTTAAGAGATGGTGCCGGGTCACCATAAATACACCACAATCCCCGGCAACTTAAACAGTCTTGACCCTGCCCCATAAAACCCAGTACATCTTTCAGCGGTATTCCAAGCAAAAGCCCAATCTCATGAGGACAACCATTTTGATATCGCTTTTTTAGGCACTCCATATTTTCGTATAATGGACAATCTGGTTTATAACCAAACTCTAATAGAAACTGACAATGGTCTGTTTTCCTTAAGCAGCCGTTCAAGCTGTCCGGATGATAAAACAAAACGGTAAGACTATTGGTGGTCTCCCGTACAATAGCCCACTCGATATCTGATTGACGAAAAAAGGTCGGCCCAAACTTACGCCAAAAAGTCAGTCGGAGAAACCTGCGACTATCAGTAAATGTTAATAATGTAGCTGGTTTATCCCCATAGATGGTCGGGGCCAGCTCAACGATCAGCCATTTAAAAAAATAGTTGGGACTATTTTGATTCTCCAGTTTCAATAAAGACTCCCCGGTTTGCCGGTATAGCACAATGCCGCCTCCTCCCATTATCCTCT
>JAQSXM010000297.1 GCA_029256645.1 Sporomusa sp.
ATATATAATATATATTTTTTTTAGGTAATGTCAACTATTTTTACATAAAAGATAATTATTACCCTGCCCCAAGCCAAACAATGCAATAACAAATGCCCTATAGTTCATTTGTTTGAACTATAGGGCCCCAAAGCCAGCAACCGCATATATTCCTCAGCTGCCCCTAAAGGAGCTTATTCTAATTCTTTACACATATTCTAAGACTATCACACCTGGCGTCAGACCTACAGATGCCTTATCAAATTCGACTTCTTGCTTACCCAATCGCTCCCCTCCCGTTTTTTCCAGGAAGTTTTCGACTCCTTCGATCGGGAATTGAATAGCCTCGGTTTTGAAGTGCATAGGAATAATAACCGATGGCTGCAGCATTTTAGCAACTTCTATCGCCTGGTCAGGTCCAATGGTATAGAAGCCACCTACCGGAATCAGTAGAATGTCAACATGACCGATCTCGTTCACCTGTTCCAGAGTCAATCCATGACCTAAATCGCCGCAATGGCAGATATGTATTCCATCAACAACAAACTTATAAATTATATTTTTCCCGCGCTGAGTACCGTGCTTATCATCATGAAAGACGGAAATCCCGGTAATTTCAATCCCCTTATGAGAAAAATGCCCGGTCTCATTTGCGTGAAAAAAATCTCCCTGAACCGCTTGAATATAGTTATGGTCAAAATGATCATGGCTTGTAGAAACAATATCGGCAATTACCCGCGGCACGTCATATCCTACCGAACTGTCAAAGGGATCTGTCAATACTTTAACACCATTATGCGAGGTAAGTAAAAAACAGGAATGTCCTAACCACTTAATCTTCATTTTATTCTCCCCTCATTCCTTATTTTCGTTATCCCAAATTCCTCAATATATTCCATGCACAGTTAGCTGTTCACAGCTATATTTCCTATGATATTCCTAGTCTCCGATAAATACATGTCAAATTGTGCAACAAAGCCCCTCTAAAGTCTAATTCTTTTTTTAAGCTTCTCTGTTCTTTTCGGTAAAAGCACTATTTGCCCGTTTACTGAACAAATAGTGCTTTTTCTTTGATGTTCATATCACCTATCAAAGAATGGACTTTTACCGGTTACGCTAAGCGGAATTGCATAAGCAATTTTAACTTCTTTTCCCAAGAGGCCGATATCGATGGCTGCTTTACCTGCGCTGAACATTACTCGATTATCAGCATGGTACAAAGCAGCAGAATTCACTGCAGAACCCACAGCGATTCCAAGATCACCAGTGCTAATAGCACATATCCCAGTACCTTGGGCACATTCTGCGCAATCAGCATAACCACAGTAGCCGCAGGGTTTGACTCCTATCGGTTTTACTTTCTGCCCCAATAACACCACCACTGGAGCCTTATCAATACAGTTGGCGTCCCGTTCGAAAAATTGCATGCCAGATTCCTGGGCAATACGCCGCATTTCAGCGGAAAGTTGTTCTTTTTCCTGTCCATTTACAATTAGGGTCACAAGGTTGTCCACGCCTTTCGCTTTAGGAGCTGTTCTTGCCGCCACACACATCATGTCGGCGATCTGCGCTACTGCACGTTCCTCGACTTCCTGACTACTCATAATCATTGGCAAATTTCCCCCGTTTCTTAATTAAATGTATTTACCACATCATAACCTGGCCCGCTAGTTCCTCATAATTTTATTTTTTCTGATTAAAAAGCTTCTTTAACCATAATATGAAATGATGCTATGTTCTGGCAAGTACGCACTTAAATGTGGTATAGTATCCATTTGTATACCATCAATATTATCCTTGTTTGTGTTGCTTATTATTGCCAATTACATGGCGGAGCCAACCGAAACCGCTCAACTCAAAAAAACCGCGAAATTCGCGGTTTTTTAAGGTTGATTTTGGTAAAGACGAGATCATGATTGTTACCCGGCCAAGCCAAGCGAAACAAAGACAAAGTATGCCAGGGTTCCTGTAAGAATGACCGAAATAGTACCCAGCCTGCCAAACCGCAAGGCCACGAAAACTGCCGCCGCAACACAAAAAGAAAATAAGTCTATCAAGGCGTGCTGAGCCAAACCAATAACCATAACAGTCATCATCCCGATAAAGGAGGCCGCTATTCCTTTGAGAGCAGCCTGCACCCACAGATTGTTGCGAATTCTTTGGTGGATTTCTGCAGTACTTATAACTAAAAAAAGCGACGAAAAGAATATTCCTAGTGTTGCCGCAATAGCTCCGCTGACAGCAGCAACTTTATAGCCAATAAATGTGGCTATGAGCAAGACCGGCCCTGGTGTAATCTGACTAAGAGCAATGCCGACAGCAAATTCATCAAGGGTCAGCCACCCGTAATTGGAAACCACCTCCTGTTGTATAAAAGGGATCATAGATAAGCCGCCCCCAAATAAAACAGCCCCCATACGCAAGAAAACCCACCACAATTTCAAAAGTACAGGTTGAATAGGCGCAATGAAGAAAACTACGGCAATAATTGCAGCCAAAATAACCGGCGGCCATACCTGAATGCCTGAATCGCCTGCTTTGCTTTTGTCCGCATGGTTAGACTCAGTCAATAAGTCAGTTTGACACTGAAATGAACAATAGTAAGCTAGTATACCGCCAGCAGCGGCTGCCAGCAGTACGACAAAAGGGTTTTTTAAGAAAATTATTAATCCTGCTGCAGCCAGCGCAATAAAACCAGCTTCCACATCATGAACAGTGAAACGCCCTATTTCAAGAACAGCATGAGCAATAACCCCGACGATGACAACGGCAATGCCTTTAAACAAGATGCCCACTACTTCCACAGACTGATAGGAAAAAAATATGTGCGACAAAGTCAACATGGCAGCAAATGGAATAAGTAACAGTGCGAAAAACGCCGTTAATGCACCAGCAAACCCTCGCAACCTATATCCAATATATACGGTAAGATTGACAAAAGTTGCGCCAGGCAAAAGCTGTGTTAGCGCTAGTCCAACAGCAAATTCTTCTTCTTTGATCCATTGCTTTTGCTGCACCAATCGTTTCCTCGTTTCGGCAGCAAGCGTTGGACCAAAACCGATTGACCCGATGATTATATAGCTGAGAAACAGCTGCCACAACGGAATAACCCCACCGGCTGACATTACCGAAGATCTTTGTTTTGCTGGATTCAAAACTTCACCGCCCACTATTGAGAAAAACAGGAAGTCAACTGCCGGAATCGGAATATACCTGTGACAATTCCGGCAGTGTGACTTCTAACGAATTAGGACACTTTACCACTTGTTAATCGCACAGCCTGTTGAAAAGATAAAACTGCACCTGTGCTTGCGGAGAAATCTGTTGTAAGAGGCAGTTCCTACTTAGATTCTATGCCAGCAGCCGTTTGGAAAGTCGGACGGCCTCGGCAGCATTCACAGCATAGCCGTCAGCCCCGATTTTATCAGCAAAGCTCTGCGAAATCGGTCCACCACCAATAATCACCTTATAACTGGCCTTGATGCCCTGAGCCTGCAGAATGCGCACAACCTCGGCCATACCATCCATCGTGGTGGTCATTAAAGTGGCTACGGCTATAATATCAGCCTGAACCTCCTTAGCTTTCTCCACAAAAGCTAAGGGGGCAATGTCTCTCCCCAAATCGATAACATCAAACCCGGAGGTTTCCAGCATAATCTTCACCAGGTTCTTACCAATATCATGTGTGTCACCTTCCACAACCCCGATGACTACTTTTTGTTTTTCCCCTTGTTCTGCGGTTTTGATATGCCCTTTTAATACATCAAGCCCGGCATACATGGCATCAGAGCAGAGCAGCAATTCGGGAATAAAATACTCTTCTTCCTCGAATAATTTTCCGGCCCGGTCCATGCCATCTGACAGTCCCTTCTCAACAGCCTCATAGGCATCAATTTTTGCTGCTACAATTTCCTGTGCCAGACTTATAGCATCCTCTTCATCCATATCCACAACAGCGTCTGAAAGTTTTTTGAATAATTCTTCCTTATTTACCGACATGTTAAGCCTCCCATAAATTTATTCATTTGACACTAATTCCGAATTGTTCTTCCTGAACTGAGACATCATCAACAAATTCCCGCCCGGCACTTAGAAATGCCTGCACATTGCCCAGCGGCACACTGGGAGGAATATCGCACCCCGGCATAAGAATATAGTTTGCAGCCTGACCAGCCTGCCGGATGCACTGCTTGGCAGCTTGAGTTATCTCCTCAGGCGTTGCATCTTTAAGTAACACCGGGTTTACGTTACCAGCCACTGCCACCTTACCGTTTAACACATGCTGGGCTAAACCTAAGTCCACTTTATAATCCAGAGATAACAGATCAATATGCATATCGGGCACAAGATACAAACGATCTTTGATATTACCGCATATATGAAGGGTTGAAAAAGCACCCCGTTGCCTTAATTGTTGCGCAACCCGCCCAATATACGGGGCAACAAATTCTTCAAAGTGCCTGAGAGAAACCAGATCGCCGGAGGCAGTAGGTTCAGCGACAGAGATGATGTCAGCCCCTTCATCAATCGCCGGCAGCAGGTAGGCAAGACAAAGCTCGGTCATAACCGCCATTAGCGCATGTATTGCCTGGTTATCTTTATACATACCCCGCATCAGCTTCTCAACACCATAAAACTGTCCGGCTAGCGTAAACGGTCCCCAACTGGAAGTCCCGACCAATACACTGCTACCGGTTTGCAACTGCACCTGCGTTATGATCGAGCGGATAGCCCGAATCCATTCGTGCTTGTCGATTTGTCCCAGGTCAAGCAAATCAACCTCACCCACTTTGGCAAGAGCCGGTTGCAATACATCAATATTGCCTTGTGGCCGGAATTTAATCTCGCCCCCAAAGATATGCACAAGCAAATTATGATA
>JAQSXM010000298.1 GCA_029256645.1 Sporomusa sp.
ATAATAAAAGGAGTGGCACCAGCCACTCCCGCTAATTCGATAAGTTGAACTTTTCCAGCGCTTGCTTGGCTGCATTTTGTTCCGCTTCCTTCTTACTCTTGCCTTGACCTGACCCTAAAGGTTTGCCATTGACGCAGACCGCAACCATGAACGTTTTGTCATGATCCGGCCCTTCTTCATTCATAACATCGTAAGAGATTTTCTGTTCTCCCTGCCGTTGGATGACCTCTTGCAGCAATGTTTTATGATCATTGGCATATTCACCACTCTTAACCAGGTTCAACTCGCCCTGCAAGTGGTCAACAATAAAGCGGCATGCATTTGTATAGCCACTATCCAGATAAATCGCACCGATAACAGCTTCAAAGGCATCAGCAAGAATGGATATCCGCTGCCGTCCACCTGAAGCAGTTTCCCCTTTACCCAGTAGTAAATAACTGCCAATACCAAGTTTTGTAGCACTATTAGCTAAGGTCGGCTCACAGACAATGCGAGCCCTTGCCTTGGTCAATTCGCCTTCGGGCAGATGAGGAAATTGCCTAAACAATACCTCTCCAACAGCCAGATCAAGTACCGCATCTCCCAAAAACTCTAATCGCTCATTATGCTGCACACCAGGCTCTTTACTTTCATTCGCAAAGGAAGTATGAATCAAGGCCTGGTGCAACAGCTCATAATTTTGAAAAGGAATTTGCAAAAGACGGGAAAACTCTTTTATCTGGGCAAGCCTTTGACTCTCAATTCCTTTTTTACCAGTCACAATCACACTTCGTATTTTTTCAACAGAATAGTCGCATTGTGTCCGCCAAAGCCGAAAGAGTTAGAAAGCGCTGCATTAACAGTTTTCTCACGGGCCACATTAGGCACATAATCCAAATCAAGTTCGGGATCGGGATTATCATAGTTGATGGTCGGATGTACTTTACCAGTATAAATAGTCAATGCAGTAGCAATACATTCAACAGCACCAGCTGCCCCTAATAGATGGCCAGTCATTGATTTTGTGGAGCTAATAGCTAATTTGCCAGCATGCTCGCCAAACAAGCTTTTAATTGCTAACGACTCATTTTTATCATTCAGCGGAGTTGAAGTTCCGTGAGCATTAATGTAGTCAACCTCTTCAGGTGCAATACCAGCGTCTTTTAAAGCCATCGCCATGCATTTTGCCGCCTGAACGCCTTCAGGAGCAGGAGCCGTGATATGATACGAGTCAGCATTGCTGCCATATCCTACTAGTTCAGCATAAATCCGGGCGCCCCGGGCAAGTGCATGCTCAAGTTCTTCAATAATAACAATACCAGAACCTTCACCCATTACAAAACCGCTGCGATCTCTCTCAAACGGTCTCGAAGCCTTCTGCGGTTCATCGTTACGGGTTGACATCGCTTTCATGGAGCAAAATCCAGCAACAGCACTAGGTGAAATTGCCGCTTCAGTACCGCCGGCAACCATCACATCAGCGTCGCCACGCTGAATAATTTTGAAAGCATCTCCGATTGCATTTGTTCCGGTAGCACAAGCAGTCACTACACAGCTGCAAGGACCTTGCAGTCCAAAAGTTATGGAAGTCTGGCCCGCAGCCATATTAGCAATCATCATCGGCACGAAAAATGGGCTGATACGGTTCGGTCCCTTATCAAATAACACCTTATACTGGTCATGGAGCGAATCCATTCCACCAATGCCTGTACCAATCAAAGTCCCAATTCGGTTCTTATCTTCGGCTTCTAAATCCATACCTGAATCTTCAAAAGCCAGCTTAGTCGCAGCAACTGCAAGCTGAGTAAAGCGATCCATTCTTTTTGCTTCTTTTTTGTCCATAAACTTGCCTGGATCAAAATCCTTTATTTCGCCAGCGATCTGCGTAGCAAAGTCACTGGGGTCAAAACGGGTAATACGGGAAATACCTGACTTGCCGTCCAATAAGGCATTCCAAAACTCATCCTTACCGGTACCGATAGGAGTAATTGCGCCAAGTCCTGTGATCACGACACGTTTCTTCACTTTTTCCACCTCGCGGTTATTTTATCTCTTCCACTTCTTTGAGAAGCCTGGAAAATATTTCTTTAACAGGAAGAATTTCATCTATCTTATGAATGTACTCGCCTGTAAAAACAAGACCTGTTTCCACGTCACCCTGCTGCGCACGAATAAGCGCCTTTATGATACAGAAGTTGCGCTCGCAATGTTTTAAACAAGCATCACAGGAATCAGGCAACGGTGCAGTACCTTCAATAATTTTCGTAGCAAAGGGATTTTTTACAGCTTGCCCTGGCAGACCGACCGGACTTTTTATTAAAACCACATCTTCCGGCTTAGCCTTTAAATAAAACTCTTTTAAGGCCGGAGCAGCATTAGACTCGACACTCGCAGCGAACCGCGTTCCCATCTGTACGCCATCGGCGCCTAACGACAGGAGTTCAACAATATCTCGTCCACTGATTACACCGCCTGCACCAATCACCGGGATTTTTACGGCCTTCTTAATATCAGGCAATAAAACACGTATCGATTGATCAGTACCCAGATGTCCACCAGCTTCTTTTCCTTCAACAATAACGGCTGAAGCGCCTAATGATTCGGATATTCTAGCCAACTTTGCAGATGACACGATTGGAACAACAGGAGTACCCGACTCTTTGCCCATACCAAATATATCGCGAGAAAAACCAGCACCTGCTACAACCAGGTCAATACCTTCATCAATTGCAGTTTTGACAAGACCAGCAAATTCTCTGGCAGCAACCATTGCATTAATGCCGATAATTCCTTTAGTTAACGAACGTGCCAAGCGAATTTCGTGCCTTAGTTCATCAAAAGGCATGCCGGATGCAGCTATCAAACCGATGCCCCCTTGTTCCGCCACAGCAGCGGCCAAACGGGCAGTGGATATTCTAATAGCCATCCCGCCTTGAATAATAGGTACTTTGGCCACAAGATGACCTATTTTCAATTCCGGAAGTTTCAAGAATAACTCCTCCATTCAATGCAGCCCTTACCTTTAAGAAAGTCCCGCGAAACAATTTCCACGGGACTTTCTCTTTTACGGTAATGCGTTTAGCCTTGCTTTTCTTTGTCTATGTATTCGACAGCGTCTCTAACAGTCTTGATCTTTTCAGCGATCTCATCAGGAATCTCAATGTTAAATTCCTCTTCAAAAGCCATAATCAACTCTACTATATCCAGAGAGTCGGCGCCAAGGTCGTCAATAAACGTGGAATCCATAGCTACATCGGCTTCATCAACGCCAAGCTGTTCTACTACGATTTCTTTCACTTTATCAAAAGTGGTCATCAAATTCACCTCCTTCCAAAAACGAATTGTTCACTCTTACATTACCATACCGCCGTCAACATTTAAAGTCTGCCCAGTAATATAGTTCGCATAATCAGATGCTAAAAAAACGACAGCGTTAGCAACATCCTCGGGAGCTCCTAATTTGGCCAGCGGAATGCTTTGAGCCAAATCATTTTTTACTTGTTCAGACAGAACATCTGTCATATCAGTGGCAATAAAGCCCGGTGCAATTGCATTTACAGTAATGTTCCGGGATGCCAGCTCTTTAGCCATTGATTTCGTAAAACCAATAACTCCGGCCTTAGCAGCTGCATAATTAGCCTGCCCGGCATTTCCGGTAATCCCTACTACCGATGTCATATTAATAATCTTGCCAGCTTTTTGCTTGATCATAATTCGTGAAACAGCTTTTGTGCAATAAAAAATACCTTTTAGATTGGTGTTCATTACCGCATCCCAGTCAGCTTCCTTCATACGCATTAGTAATGTGTCCCGGGTAATACCGGCGTTATTAACTAATATATCAATTTGTCCAAAATGCTCAATTGTCTGTTTTACTAATGATTCCACAGCATCGGCATTCGCAACATCAGCCTGAATGGCAACCGCTTGACCGCCTTGTGCAACAATCGTATCAACGACTTCCTGTGCAGCTTTGGCATTGCCTGCATAATTAACGACCAGCTTCGCCCCGCTCTTTGCCAGGGCAAGAGCCACAGCCCGGCCAATACCGCGCGATGCTCCGGTAACAATTGCCACCTTACTGTCTAAATGCATTTTAACGAACCTCCTTGAAATAATCAAGGGTTTTTTGTAAAGATGCAAGATCTTCTACATTGAGATTGGTAACATCCTTCGCAATCTTCTTGGTAAAACCGCATAGAACCTTGCCCGGACCGACCTCAACAAAATTTTCTGCCCCTTGATTTACAATCTGAGCAACGCAGTCTTCCCATAAAACAGGATTAGCGGCTTGCTCAACCAGTGATGCTTTGATCGCCTCACCAGTTTTTACAATTTCACCGTTAATGTTGGCTACAACAGGAATGGCCGCATCACGGACTGTTATCTTATCAAGCTCACCAGCTAATCTTTGAGCTGCCGGCTGCATAAGAGTACTATGAAAAGGAGCACTTACCGGCAGCATAACAGCACGCTTTGCACCAGCTGCTTTTAACAGTTCAACTGCTTTTTCAACGGCATGTGCCTGCCCGGCGATAACAATCTGCCCGGGGCAATTAAAATTGACAGCTTGAACAGCGCCAAATTCTTGTTGAGCCTTTTGACATACTTCAACAACAAGATCGCGCTCTACTCCTAAAATTGCAGCCATACTGCCTTCGCCGAGGGGAACGGCTTCTTGCATAAACTGCCCCCGCTTACGGACTAAGCGCACAGCATCAGCAAAATCAAGCGAACCTGCGGCAACAAGCGCCGAATATTCACCCAAGCTATGACCAGCTACGATATCAGGCTCAATACCATGCTCTTTTAATACCTCATAACAAGCGATACTCATTGTCAAAATAGCAGGCTGAGTATTAAATGTCTTCCGTAGTTC
>JAQSXM010000299.1 GCA_029256645.1 Sporomusa sp.
GGATTTTCCTTTACAATTGTCAGATAATCTAACAAAGTACCCTCAAACTTGTATTGTTTATGGTCATCGCGATCTTGCTTAATTAATTTTTCAAAATCATAGGCCATATTACATGCCTCCTTTTTATATTTATCAAGGGGTCGACTAAACAATATGCGAACTTACTCTTAAATCCATTGTTATTATGTCACGTTAGAGAAGAACCTGCTTTTTACTAATTTATTAACTTCACAAAAAAATTGGGCCTGTCTTAATAAAAAAAAAGCAAATGATGTGTAAAATCACACCATTTGCCATTGCTCTTCTTAGCTTACTTGTTATTTTTTTAATTTTTCCCCCACAAATAACATGCCAATAATATGCCCGTTTTTATCTTTGAGTGGTTCATAGTTGACAATATACCACTGCCGCATTACCGTTGCTCGGCCAATATATTCGGTATCTCGTTCGAGTACAGCTTTTTCAACATAATTAGCCGCCGGTGTTCCGATAGCCCGCCGGCCTGATTTTGTAGTCACAGTTGTGGCAATCCGGGTATTCCCCAGGAAAACAGTAAAGGCAGCCCCTACCTTTTGTGCGATTTCATCAACTAGCCGGTCATTATTATTAATAACCAAATCGCCGGCAGACAACTGATTACTGCTATTTATGTATATAATTCCATGCTGCGTTAATAACGCCCGGGCTTTATCCATTTTATCTTTAATTCTTTTTCTAGTGATCTCATCGACAGCTATAAATTGAGCCGTCATTTCCTCCATGCTTTGGGCCATACCATCAAGTTCATGTGCTGATGCTGCGATTTTTTCAATTGTTGCAAAGACCTCTTCACTCGCAGCATTAATTTCTTGACTAGCACCAGAGAAATGGCGGGCAATAGTAGTAATTTCACTAATATTAACAGCAATATTCTCTATATCGGTTGCAACCCCTGCTGTGTTTTTAGCCATAAATGTAACTTGTTCACTTAACTTTTGGCTTATGGTAATAATGCGGTTTAATGCAGTTTCAGAACCACCGGCCATCTCAGTTCCTTTATTCGCCTTGTTAAGAGCGTCCTCAATAGCTGACACTGTATCAATGGTCTCTTGCCGTACTCCCAGTACCAGGCTGGTTATTTCTTCTGCTGACTGGCGTGAGCTTTCTGCCAGTTTGCGCACCTCATCAGCAACTACGGCAAACCCCCGGCCTTGCTCACCTGCCCTGGCTGCTTCAATAGCTGCATTAAGTGCTAAAAGGTTAGTCTGAGCGGCAATGGCCGTGATCACCTCAACAATTTGCCCAATCTGATTGATCCGTCCGGCCAAACCGTGGATAGCTTTAGACGAGACATCCATCTGATTCTTAACCCCGGTCATGGTTATAATCGCCTCTTTGACCTGGTTTACACCCTCAATTGCGCTGGAATTGGCCTCTTTAGCCAGCTCAACAGTCTGAACAGCCAATCGATTAGTATCCTGCACCTGAGTGCTGGCATGCGTAGCAGACTGACTACACAGTTCAATATCATGCACCTGACGGGAAGCCCCGGCTGCGATCTCTCCCATATTCTCGGTGGTTTGCCGCATGGCTTCTGTGGTCTGCGATGTGTATTCAGACAAATAATTACTGGCTGCTGATACTTTGCCGCTTATCTGAGTAATTTCCCCTACCAAATCCGAAATTTTACCCATAACATTATTAGTTGTATGGGCTAACTGGCCTATCTCATCATTTGTTTGGATCGTTAACTTTTTACTAAGATCCCCGCCGCCACCAGCCATTTCCCTCAGACTAGCCAATAGTTGGTGAATAGGATTACCAATAATTCTAGTAACAAAAAGCGCCCACAGCGCCAGCGCTAAAACCGATATAATAATGTATATAATTATAATTGCCTGAAACTCATTAGGAGAGAGAACGCCCATCAGCAGCAAGATACCTACCAAAGGAGCTATGCCGGTAAAAAATAGGCAGAGTGTCAATTTTCCGTTAATACTTTGCAACCATTTTAGCATCTCAATCATTTTTATGAAGTCACTCCCTTCAAAATTTAGTAAGTTAACTAGTATTTAAATTCACTACTTCGTGAAATTTCTGTAAATTCCTTCTATTTATAATTTTATATGTTATTTATATCACAACTATTTATTTTATTTACAAAAAGAGCACTGCCGTCTGATTTCGACACTGCTCCTCTTCATCGCGTCACATCTGCCCTTGTCAGCATAGTATAGTAACGGAGGTGTGATCTAATTGGCACATTTAATCAAAATTTCGCTATCGCGGCGAATCTTAACCCTTATCAAAGACGGCAGGATAATCAAGACATATCCTGTCGGTGTTGGTAAGGTATCTACCGCCACCCCAACCGGTAACTATCTTATTGTTAGTAAAGTTCCGAACCCCGGGGGACCATTTGGCGCAATATGGATGGGTTTAAATCAGCCCCACTACGGCATCCATGGCACCAATAACCCATCGTCCATTGGCGGCGCAGTCTCGAAAGGCTGTATTCGTATGTATAACCAGGATGCATTAGAGCTGTCAAGAATGATCTCTGTCGGCACCCCGGTCAACATTCTCTATTAATCCTGTTCTTGCTTTTCACTATCAGTTGAGTCAATTGTCCTGAAATTAACATCTGCACGCAACTGCTCAAAAAAATTAACATTGAATTCTCCTGGGACGGTACCATTGGTAGTCCGATAGCTATTAAAACCAATAACAACCCCAAAAATATTAGCAATACTTTTACTGCCAGGCACCGGTATACCACGAAACGGATTAAAATTTAGCGGGGCAACATAGTAGTTGAGGATTCCATCACTATTAACCACCAGTCTATTGGGATCAAAACCATCAGCTGTATATACGGCATCAGTTGGAGCTGCGGGGCGCAGGCCCCGGTCAGTTTCAAACCACAATGTATATACCCCAAGTGGAATAAGCCCTTCAGCTGAAATAGAAATACTGCCGCCGCCATCGTAACCGCATATCTCACCACTGGCTGTAGCCTGCACCCAAAAACCGGCATCTACAGCAGCCGGTTTATTGGCTGGTAATATATTAAAATTGAGCTGACAACAACCCTGACACTTTTCTATTTTTCTGTCAGTCATCACACATCTCCCTTTCCTGGAACATTATGTTGCTGTATTATATGCCCTACTTTGCGCGAATGCTAAAAACACTTCACTTTTGTGACAAATAATGTATAATAATACATAAACTATTTACTATGCACCAGGAGGAAGCACTAATGTCAGAACCATTAAGAAAAAGCGCAATAAAAATTCAGGAAGAACTTAATAAGTATGGCCTGGAGCTCAAAGTAGTGACAATGCAGGATTCCACCCGTACTTGTGTTGAGGCAGCCAATTCCATTGGCTGTGAAGTGGGGCAAATCGTCAAATCAATGATTTTTCGGGGGAAAACCAGTGGTGCTCCCGTGCTTATTGTCGCCAGTGGTAACAATCGCATTAACGA
Source organism: Sporomusa sp. (assembly GCA_029256645.1). The sequence goes on from JAQSXM010000299.1 coordinate 3,469, forward strand.
GAAAAAGATGAAGGAATACCTGGGAGAAGCAGTATCCCGTCCAGACGCCAACTATGTTCAGGAAACTACCGGCTTTGCCATTGGTGGTATTCCACCCATTGGACATGTAAATCAACTCAAATGTTTTATCGATGCAGACCTATTCCAATATAATGAGATTTGGGCAGCTGCCGGTACACCTTTTGACGTATTTTGCCTTACCCCGCAGCAATTAGCAACTATCACCCAAGGTAAAATTATTGATGTAAAATAAACATAGACTTTTAATAGCTAAATATAAAAATAAAACCAGCTGGATACAACCAGCTGGTTTTATTTTTTTCATTAGGATTTAAACCATTTTATAATTGTGGCTCCCCAGGTTAATCCGCCACCGAAACCGACTAAAGCAAGTACATCCCCGTTCTTTATCCTACCGCTTTTAATGCCCTCATCAAGAGCAATAGGAATTGACGCAGCCGATGTATTGCCATACCTGTCGACATTTACAATAACCTTTTCCATCGGTAAGCCTAACCGTTTAGCAGCCGACTGGATAATTCTCATGTTGGCCTGATGTGGCACAAGACAAGAGACATCTTTTGCTGTAAGATTTGCATTCTCAAGAGCCTTATTTACAGTTTCCCCCATCACCTTAATGGCAAACTTAAAGACCTCATTGCCATCCATTTGGATATAATGGAGTCTTTGGGATATGGTTTCTGCTATGGTAGGCAGCCGAGAACCGCCTGCAGGCACGCGTAAAAGATTACCTCCATTACCATCTGCGCCTAAATCAATACCAAGAATTCCTGTCCCTGGCTCTGCCTCGCCTAAAACAACTGCTCCTGCACCATCCCCAAATAATATTGCAGTATTCCGGTCTGACCAGTCTGTAATTTTCGATAAAGATTCTGCACCAATAACTAAGACTTTTTTATAAGTACCTGTTTTAATAAAAGCACTACCGGTGGCAAGTCCGTAAACAAAACCGGAACACACTGCCGTTAGATCAAAAGCAGCAGCGTTAGTAGCCTTGATATTGCTTTGTACTAAACAAGCAACAGATGGAAACTGCATATCAGGCGTAACTGTCCCGACAATAATTAAATCAATCTCCCCGGCGCTAACTCCAGCATCTGCCAGTGCCTTCTCTGCCGCTCTAGTGGCTAAATCCGAGGTTGCTTCCCCTTCTGAGACAACATGTCTTTCACGAATACCGGTTCGCTCAACAATCCATTGATCGGAAGTATCAATTGTTTTTTCTAGATCGTGATTCGTAATAACTTTATCTGGAACATATGAGCCTATCCCTAAAATTCCTACAGATCTTTCCTTCACTAATCGGGCCTCCTCATTTAATGTTTCCTAACAGTATATCTCTTTACATAGT
>JAQSXM010000300.1 GCA_029256645.1 Sporomusa sp.
GCTTGTCATTGCGCCTCATTGTGATGATGAAACCCTCGGGTGTGCGGGTATTATGCACGATGTACTTGCTGGTGGTGGTCAGGTTAAGGTCGTTGTCATGACCAATGGTGATGGCTTTACTCTTGCTGTAAAGGAACAATTTCACCGGCTGTTTCTTACTAGCTCAGACTACATTCAATCTGGATATGATCGACAGGCTGAAACCTATCACGCCTTACTCTGTCTGGGTTTGCTGGAGAATCAGCTTGAGTTTCTGGGGTACCCTGACCGGGGTCTTAGGGCCTTGTGGGCGGATAACTGGGATAGTAGTCAGCCCTACAGATCCAGATATACCTACAGTGATCATTCCCCTTATACGAACAGCTATCAGCAAAATGCCCCATATGCCGGAGAAGCCGTGTTAGACAACCTCGGTCAGGTTATTCGTGATTTCAAACCAACCCTGATCTTATCACCTCATCCTGCTGACGAGCATCAAGATCATTCTGCAACCTGGGCTTTTGTAGCTGCTGCTTTTGTCCGGTTTATTGACAGTGGAATATCACCCAAACCTGCATTATATACTTATTTGGTTCATCGTGGTGATTTTCCAATACCCCATGGATACAGAACTGAGGAAGTGCTGCTGCCGCCAGGACCATTACAAAGCGATTACAATCAATGGAAGACATATGTATTAGATGCTGACACTGAATACATTAAAGAGCAATCTGTCAAAGCATATGTAAGCCAACTGCGGGTTCCAATTATGTCAAGCCTGCTGAATAGTTTCATTAGGAAAAATGAGTTGTTTGAAGAGGTTCTGATTCCGGTCGTTAAGCAGGAGGTAACAGCGGTCGAGCTATCTGACTTAAATGCATGGCGAAATAAGGAGCCAATTTTAATTACAGCACGAGGGGTTAATCCGATTGGCGTACTGGAGCATACTGCAAATATTATAGATATAAAGGGTGCTCTGCAGGATAAGACCATATGGCTGCGGTTTAAGATCCCGGATTTTGCTACAACGCATGTGAGATATGATGTGTCAATTGTGGAGTTCAGTGTCCGGCAGAACAAGCTCCAGCGGGAAAAGAAACAATTTTATTTCAGCGCGGTAGCTACGAATTTACTGCCGGATAATATCATTCGGTTTCAAGATGATGTAATCATAAAAGTTCCTTACCCCCAACAAGGGTTACCGGAGTATTTTTTTATTCAGGTATTGACTAAAGACAGGCTGGGAGCAGTCAGTAATCAGACTGTGTGGCAACCAGTACTGCTACAACATGCTTTAGAGTATTAATAATTCATAATAAAGTGGTTATGGTTTGTTAGCGGAGGATGTATAATAAGGAATATGGTTATTCAAAAGAAAAGTAATGGTACCAGCTCCCTCTTAAAAGTAATGGTACCAGCTCCCTCTTAAAAGGAACGCTGGCGTTGGCGGTAGCCGGAGTGATTGTAAAAGTCATAGGATCATTAAACTGGATTATTCTTTCCCGGGTTTTAGGTGGAGAGGGAATCGGTCTGTATCAGATGGCTTTTCCGATTTATCTTCTTGCTCTTAGCTTGTCTTCAGCCGGTCTTCCAGTAGCTATTTCAATTATTATAGCCGAAAAAGCAGCCCTCCGGGATTTCCGGGGGGCTAACCGTGTTTTTTACTTATCCCTGACAATACTGGCCATTTCGGGGCTATTCTTGAGCATGGGTGTCTATTTTGGCGCTGGCTGGCTGATTGAGCACCAGATTATCAGAGATGCCAGAGCCTATCCTGCTATTTTAGCACTGGCTCCTGCTATTTTTCTTGTTACCATCTTGTCAAGCTTCCGCGGATATTTGCAAGGCTGGCAGCAAATGGTGCCGACAGCTGTATCCCAGATTGTTGAACAATTATTTCGCGTTGGTGCTATGTTGCTTTTTGCCGCGTTGATGTTGCCGCAGGGGATTGAATATGCAGCAGGCGGTGCTAGCATGGGGGCGGGTGTGGGGGCAGCTGCCGGGTTGATTGTGCTCATTTATTACTACTTTAAATTACAGCGTACTTTGCCTGACAATAATTTCAAGGCTAAGGATTTTATGCCTGAAAGCGATGTGAGTCTATTATATCGCCTGACGAGGTTGGCATTGCCGGTGTCACTGTCAAGTATCATGTTGCCTTTGGTATCTAACATAGACCTCTTTATCGTACCTCTTAGGTTAGAAGAGGCTGGCTATACAGTAGAACAAGCCACCGAATTGTTCGGATACCTGACAGGTATGGCGGTGCCGCTCGTAAATCTTGCGACACTGGTTACGGCAGCTTTGGCCACAAGCCTGGTACCTGCAATGGCCGAAGCGCAGTCAGCGGGTAACAAGCAGCAAATTAATTACCGGACTGCTGCGGCCATAAGGCTAACCAACCTGGTAACAATTCCTGCTGCAGTGGGGTTGGCAATTCTGGCCATACCAGTGGCAACTGTCGTGTATCATGCGCCTCAGGCCGGGCCGGTAGTCCAGGTTGTGGCTTTCGGGGTGTATCTACTGGGTGTTCATCAGGTGACAACAAGTATTTTGCAAGGTATAGGTCATACCGCTTTACCATTAGTTAACATGGGGATTGCGGCGGTGGTAAAAATAGTCCTTAATTGGAATCTGACTGCATTGCCCGGGCTTGGTATTCTCGGGGCCGGTTGGGCTACCAATGCTGATATTGGCGTGGCTGCTGTACTTAATTTAGCGTTTGTTTATCACTATACTGGATTTCGTATGGAGTTTAACGGGTTGGCTAAGATTATGCTGGCCACTGCTGTGATGGGGGTTGCGTTATATACAGTAAACGGCATTTTTTCTCATCATGCAGGTGGAATGCTAACAATAATAGTTGATATGATTGTTGCGGCCGGGGTGTATGGAATTGTTTTATTGCTAATGAAAGAACTGACCGAACAAGACCTAAAACGGGTGCCGATTATAGGCAATTATTTGGTCCGCGCTTTGACTTTATGCGGGTTTTACAGAAGCTAGTTTCAGGCCAGGGAAGTGCATGGGTTACAGCATAAAAAAAAAAACACAACCACCGTCCCCTCGTCTTGCCCCAAGCAGACAAAACAAAACCTCTTGTAGTGATATTACTACAAGAGGTTTTATGATATAGTGGTTACTTCGCATCTGCCATAGACCGGAGATCTGCACAAACATGATATAATTCTGAAACCATGGTGGTGATTGACTGGACCGCAGTGCTTTGATTGCCTGTTATAGTGGTTGTTTGTTGAGTGTTTTTGATTACTGCCTCCATAGATTCTTTTAATTGTTGCAGCATTGTTTTAATATCCTTGGCAGACTGGTTGCTTTGATCTGATAGTTTGCGTACTTCTTCCGCAACTACACTAAAGCCGCGTCCGTGTTCGCCCGCTCTGGCTGATTCTATAGCAGCGTTTAGTCCTAACAAATTGGTCTGACTGGCAATTTGTTGAATGGTAGTAATAATTTCACCGGTATTATTAACATCGGTGGAGGCTTTGGCAGAAAGTGCGGCCACTTTTTGCATTGTGGCTGAAAACTCTTGTTGACCAAGCTCTAGTTTTTTTACAGTTTCTGCAATTGTAGTTATTGAATCACTTGCCCGGATGGCTTGGCTACGCAGGCTATCCTTGTTCTCTTTATTTTGTAACTCCATCCGCACTAATCCGGCAGCAATTTTTACTACCGGTTTGATGATTTCCGGATTACCTGTTATACCAAATGACCCGATACGTTTACCCTGAAAATCTACCGGCAAATTGACACCCGCCTTAATACGTCCAGCCGATTTTTCCTCATCCTCTGTAGTAACAACAATCTGGTCAAGCTTTTCTGCAAGGATTCTCTGGGAGCCGCTGTGGGTTGAGCCGATTCTAGACGTTACTTTAGCTGCAATAATCTGACCGGTATCATTACAGACAATAGAAGAGAAGCCTGTTTCATCATAAATAAAATTAATAATTCGATTGGCGACTTCAACGTCCAATGAGCAACACCTCCAAAATTATCAACACTTTACTAGAGTAGAAGGGGGATAGTACAGTGCCTTTGTGAGAATTGACCAGATTCATATAGATTGATTTGTTATATAATTTGACAAAAGGCTGGACTATCCTTGTCCATTTTTAGATTATTTGCAATAATTTATAGAGGGTTTTTAGCGATTATGTTACATAACATTAAAAATAAGCATAAGATAAAATAAAAGTGTTGAAGGAGCACATCTTATGTATCCTAAATACCCTAATTATGATAAAAAGAAAAAGTGCACAGAGCAACCGATCTCTTTTCCACCACAGCATCAGGATGTTCAACCTGGTTTGGAATATCTGATGATCCCGCCTCCTATATCGGAGAACTATGAGTATCACGGTAGTGGCAAACTGGATGGACAGGTAGCAATTATTACTGGCGGCGATAGTGGAATTGGGAGGGCGGCAGCAATAGCCTTTGCGAAAGAGGGTGCAGATGTCACTATTGTTTATTTGTATGAGCACCGGGATGCAAAGGCCACTAAGGATCGCATTGAAGAGATCGGGCAAAGATGTTTGGCGATTGCTGGTGATTTGAGGGACGAGGAGGTTTCTTGTCAGGTAGTTGAAAAAACCATTGATAGGTTTGGCAGGATCAATATCCTTGTTAATAATCACGGGGTGCAATTTCCCCAATGCAGTATTATGGATATTACCGCCGAACAGCTGGATAATACATTTCGAACTAACATATATGGATTTTTTTATATGACCAAGGCGGTTTTGCCCCATTTATCACCCGGCAGTGCAATTATTAATACTGCATCGGTAACTGCGTATGAGGGTAGTCAATACCTAATCGACTATTCGGCCACCAAGGGTGCGATTGTTAGCTTTACCCGTTCGTTGTCACTCTCATTAGCTGAGCGTGAAATTCGTGTAAATGCCGTCGCCCCGGGACCGGTCTGGACCCCGCTGCAGCCCTCCAGCTGGCCGGCTGGGTACATCGCGACATTTGGCACCGATACACCGATGAAGCGGGCTGGGCAGCCGTTTGAGCTGGCACCGACCTATGTATACCTTGCCTCTGAGGATTCACGTTTTGTTTCAGGACAGGTATTGCATGTAAATGGCGGGGTTATGACAGAATCCTAAGTTTCTGCCTTCCAGTTACACTAGTTAAATTTATCAGGATACAAATTGACGGCAATTTTTTCAATGGCATCAATAGTTCGGATGCCACCGTTATTTACCGTGAAAAATGGCAGATTAATGATATTGCCATTTTGGATGGCCCGCATACCCCTCAACTCTGATAGTGCCCGTAAGCTGTTTATTGCTTCCTCATTACTAAGATCTTCGGCAAAATTGTTTTTATTGACAGAAACAAAGATAATAAAATCAGGATCAAAAGCCAACACTTTTTCCGCACCGACAAATGAAGTTTTGTTTTCACAAAGATTGATACCACCGGCAAGTTCGACCATGTGACTAATTAAATACTGGCTGTCATAGAGCGAAAAAGTGCTATTAAAATGATCCTGCAGAATAAGGACTGTTTTTTTTCGGGGTAAGTCTTTGACCAAACTCTCGACTTTAGCCACACGGGTTTTGAAGTTCTGAATATATGGGCCGGTAACAGGCTGAATATTAAAAATTCTGCCGATATCTTCAATATTACTGTAAACCGTGGTTTCTAGCGTTGGCTTAGTTTTTAATAGTGTGCTTGACAAAATAAATGTACCTACGTTCCGGGCTTGCCAGGTTTTAACCTCGCCCATACCGGTAGGCGAAAATTGTTGGCTCCAGCCGATAATCATATCAGGCTGCAATTCCAGCAACTCCTCTTCTGATGGCATATACGGGGCCCTCAGGACATTGAGTCTGGTATATTTCTCGGCAATCCTGGCCACAGGGCTGCCATAGGGGGCTATGGTAGCCAAAATCCGGGACTCCAGCCCTAGGTCCAATAAAAGCTCAGTGGCCCCGGGATGAGTAACAATCACTCTTTCCGGGGTTTTATGATAGGTAAAGTCAATTTTATTTTCAACATAATCATAATTGGTTATCGTAACAGGATATGCTGTTGAACCGGTCTGAACCGGCGAAGTTCTGGTCGCATTTTGGTTTGAGCCGCAGGCTGTAGCCAGCAATATAAAGACGATGCTCAAAGCA
>JAQSXM010000301.1 GCA_029256645.1 Sporomusa sp.
GATGGCAGTTGCTGAATTAATTAAGTCAATTGCACACACGACTGATCTACGGGACACTTATGTTCCTGGTCACCGTACTTGTGCTGGTTGCGGTCCGGCTCTTGCGTATCGCCTGGTAGCAAAAGCTGCAGGTAAAAATACAATTTTTATTGGTCCAACTGGTTGTATGTATGTTGCTAACACCAGTTATGCCTGTGGTCCCTGGGCTGTGCCCTGGACACATGCGCAAATCACAAACGGCGGCGCCGTAGCTTCTGGTATTGCTGAAGCTTTCCGCATGATGATTAAAAAGGGTAAAATTCAGGAAGAATTCCCCAATATTATCGTAATGGCCGGTGATGGCGGCTGTTCTGATATCGGTCTTCAGGCTATGTCAGCTATGTTCTATCGCGGTCATAAGGTTCTTTGCGTAATGTATGATAATGAGTCTTATGCCAATACCGGTATTCAGGTTTCTCCATCCACCCCGTATGGTGCTACCACTATGTTTACACCGGCCGGCCCGGCGATTCCGGAAGCCAAGAAACATCATCTGAAAGACCCGATGCCGATATTCCTGGCCGGCGGCCATCCATATCTCAAGTATGGTGCAACAGCCTCCATTGGTTATCCCATTGACCTTATGAACAAGATCCGTAAAGGTCTTGCGGAAGATGGTCCGGCGTTTGTTCATCTTCACTCGCCATGTCCTAAAGGCTGGTCATATCCGGCTGACCGTACTATCGAGATTGCCAAACTTGCGGTTGAGACCGGCATGTGGAATCTTTACGAAATTGAAAACGGCGATTGGGCTAATAAAAAGTTCAGTGTTATGCCGAAGAAACTTAAACCTGTTGACGAGTATCTTCAGACACAAGCCCGTTTCTGCCATCTGCAGCCTGAGCATGTGGCCGAAATCCAAAACTTCGTCAACAAGCGTGCAAGAACACTTGGAATGGAAGTTCCATTACCACCTGCTCAATAAAGCAGCTTAGAATTCTATAGGCATTAAGCCGTAAGTCCCTGGTTTCTTCATGAACAAAAGGAACCAGGGGCTTACTATGTAAGCAAGCTTTGTTTAAAGTGAACAAAGTATTGGAGGAGGCACGGTTGTATGGATAAGGGTGTTGCCTTAACCTTTACGAACTGGATACTAGCTTTCCTACCTATTTTAGTTTTGTTATCTACTATTCTTCTATTTAATTGGGGCGCGCCAAAATCAGGTGCAGTATCCTGGTTTACGGCGGTTATCATTGGTTTATTTGTCTTCGGTGGTGATTCGCAGTTACTGGCCTTAGCGAACAGCAAAGGCATGGCAATGTCACTCTATGTATTACTGATTATCTGGGGTGCTGTTTTTCTCTATAACCTTGTTGAGAAGATTGGTGCGATAAAAGTAATTGGTGATACCATGATCAAGGTGACTGAGGAAAAATTATTGCAATGTTTACTTATGTCCTGGTGTTTTGCCAGTTTCATGCAGGGTATTGCCGGATTTGGCGTACCAGTTGCAGTTGTGGCGCCCATCATGCTGGTAATGGGATTCCCGCCGGCTATTGCGGCAGCTACTTGTTTGGTAGGACACTCCTGGTCCATTAGCTTTGGATCGATGGGTTCCTCCTATTACACCATTCAGTTGGTTACCAAAATCCCCGGTGAAGTCATCGGGCCCTGGATGGCACTTTTATTTGCAGTACCCATCTATGCAACAGGGATTGCCGTCTGTCATATTTATGGCGGGTTTGCAGCAGTTAAAAGAGGACTGCCTGCTGTACTGATAACCGGTACTGTTATGGCTTTCATGTGCTGGTTCATGAACATAATCGGGGCAGCCCAGCTAGCTACCCTGATTCCAGCACTTTTTGGCTGTGGAACTATGGCTGTTTTAGCCAAGACAATCTATCGTCATGAGGCAGACGGGCAAGAGAAACAACCTGAAGCACCGGTTATGGGCTTTAACATGGCTTTCTCTCCGTACTACATCTTAATCGCCCTCTGCATTATGACTCAGATTAAAGGCATCGCGAATTTTTTTGCTCCCTATACCTGGGGCCTCAATTATCCAGCAGTGACCACTGCGGCTGGTTTTGCCGTCAAGGCCGAGAAAATGTATTCCAAAATTAATATTTTTTCTCACCCGGCCCCGCTATTGATTGCTGCAGCCATTTGCGGTTATTTCATATTCAAAATGGCAGGTAAGTGGAAACAAGGAGCAGCGGCTGAGGCTCTCAAAGCCACCTTTTCCCAGTGTGTTCCTACCAGTATTGGTATAGCGACCATGGTTATGATGGCGTTAATTATGAATGATACCGGTATGACAAACTTGCTGGCTCAGGGGATTGCAAACTCAACAGGTGTTTTATTCCCAATATTCTCGCCGTTTATCGGTGTGCTGGGGGCATTCCTGACCGGTAGTAACACTAACTCTAATGTAATGTTTGGTGCTTTACAGTATGAGACAGCCAAGGTACTCGGGATCAGCACTGTCATCATGTCTGCCGTCCAGTCTGTTGGCGGTTCGGTAGGTTGCTCGATCGCTCCCTCAAAAGTTCTAATTGGTTCTGCAACTGTTGGTCTTGATGGCCGTGAGAGTGAGGTTCTGAATCGCACAATACCTTATTGTATAATCATTTCGCTGCTGGTGGGCATCAACGCCTGGATTTTTGCCTACGTGTTGTTTAAGGATTTGCCTTAGTTCAACTAAATTGCGAAATATACAAAGGAGGTATTGTGATGTCCACAAATCTTACGCCTACTCCTAACCAAAATCAAAACATTGTTCTTAAGCCGGTTCCTTGGGGGAAGAAATATCGTGCTCCCTTAATGAATGCAGCTTTCTGGGCATTTTGGATTGGTTTTGCATTGGCGCATCAAGGCGGCGTGACCAATAACAGCCTGTTAATTAATCTTTCGTATCTGGTATTCGCACTGGCGTGTTTAGTGCCGCTGGTTACAAAAAAATAAGGTTTGTCAGGAAATGCCGTTTTTACGGCATTTCCTATTTCTACATAAGAAGGAGGCGCGTTTAATGACTAACGGCGTACCCCAAAAAGAAACTTCTGTTCCCAAGACGTCCTTAGCAGGGCATATAGTTCCATCAGGGAGTGAATATTTCCAGAAGATAACCTCAGTAGGTAAATGTGGGATTGGTTCTCCGCCCGCATCAGAGTGTTTTTGGGCCTTCATTGGATCATTTGCGGGTATTGGTATCGTTACATACCTAACTTTCTTGCAAGGAATACCTGTTCTGGTTGCTTCTTTAGGTGCATCGGCTTGCCTGATTTACGGGGCTCCTACTGCACCATTCGCTCAGCCTAGAAATGCAATCGCTGGACACTTGCTGTCAGCTGTTATTGGTGTAACAGTATACCAGTTAGCCGGGGCGTACTGGTATACTGCCGCTCTTAGTGTAGGGATCGCGGTAGCTGCTATGGTAGGAACGAGAACCGTTCATCCACCAGCCGGTGCGACTGCCTTGATCGCCGTAATTACTCAGCAGGGTTGGCTGTTTCCCCTATTACCTGTAGGGGTGGGAATTTGCATTTTAGTGCTTATTGGCATAGTGGTCAATAATATTGCCGCTAAACGGCAATATCCATGTTATTGGTGGTAGAGGATGATGCCAGATCAAAGGGGGTTCTGGTTTGGAAATAATCCGTTGCTACAAAACTATGCTATTATTTATGTTCTCAAATGGAGTTTTCTGGGGATAACGACAGGGATTATTGCCGGGCTGGGAGTAGCCGTGTTTTTGAAGTTACTGGCCTGGTCGATTGACACATGGACACAGGTGGGGTATTACTACTTCTTTATTCCTGTCGTATTAATGGTTAACAGCTGGCTGGTAAACTGGCTGGCACCGCAAGTATCAGGTGGCAGCGATAAGGTAATTGCAGCTATTCATCAACAGAACGGCTTTTTGCGCTTGTCTGAAGTACCAATAAAAATTGTGGCGACTGTTATCACGATTGCCGCTGGCGGATCTGCCGGGAAAGAGGGGCCTGCAGCTCAGATTGGAGCAACTCTTGCTTCGGCCTGGGCCAGACTCTTGCAGGTTAGTAATGCGGATTGCCGCAAAATTGCCATCTGCGGTTTAAGTGCCGGTTTTGCCGGGGTATTTGGCACTCCGGTTGCCGGGGCAATCTTTGGCGTAGAGGTGTTATTTGTCGGTAAAATTTTGTATGACACCTTATATCCGGCTTTTGTAGCCGGTTTGGCAGGTTATTATATTTGCCGGCTTGCCGGAGTTTCTTATTTTTATCTTCAGGTCAATGTACAGTCGGAGTTTCTCCTGATCATTCAAGCCATTATACTGGGACTGATATGCGGTATAATGGCTATATTTTTTATTAAAACGATTTTTTGGAACCAGCGTTTTTTTAAGGGTTTACAGTGGTCCAGACAGGTAAAAGCATTTGTGGGCGGGAGCCTGCTTACGCTGATAGGCTATGTCGTTAGTCCATTGTATTTGGGTTTGGGTTTGGAATTGTTAGAAACAGGTCTTAAGGGTCAGGCAATTGCCGGTGATGCATTTCTCTGGAAGATAATAGCAACAGGAATAACCCTTGCCTGCGGCGGAACAGGCGGCATCATTACTCCTATTCTGGTTGTAGGGGCTGTTACCGGCAATTTGTATGGTCAGCTGTTTGGGACTTTGGACATATCGGTCTATGCAGTGATCGGCATGGCGGCGTTACTGGCCGGTGCGGTCAATACCCCGATGGCAGCCGTATTTATGGCAGCAGAATTATTTGGCAGTGATGTCATTCCCTATGCGGCAATAAGCTGCTTGATTAGTTACCTGGTTTCAGACCATCGCAGTGTTTATCCGAGCCAGGTT
>JAQSXM010000302.1 GCA_029256645.1 Sporomusa sp.
TAAAAGTAGCGCTGGAATATTTATATTTTGTACCTGCTTTTGTCGTGCCTGATGCCAGTCGCAGACCAAGATTGGTGTTATCATCGACTTTAGCCACACCATTTAGTCTGATGCGGTAGGCACCACCGACACTGGAGGCAGCTGTACCGTTATTATCCTGGGAGGTATAACGGACTTCAGCATTGCCGCTAAACTTAAGATTAGGCTGGTTTTTCTCTAACTTGTTCAAACGGACACCAATGTTGTTCAATTCGGCAGCAAATTCTGCCGAGAGTTTATCCAATAAACCCTTCTGCTGAGTGTTAGCTTTGGTATAATTCTCCAGGCCCCGTGCTATTACAACAGCGAATTCATAGCGTGTCAAGGCCTTATCGCCACGAAATGTACCATCACTATAGCCATCAACCAACCCCGCTTGCTGCAACTGGCTAACGGCGTCATAAGCCCAATGCCTGGCAGCAACGTCGGAAAAATCGTTTGCTGCCACAGCTGTACCGGCAATACTCAGAACTAATATAATAGTAAATAACATTATCATTGATTTTTTCATGTTTTTGCCTCCTCGTATCATTTCATTTGTTCAACGCAAGATTACTGTAAATGAATGCACATAAACAAAACCTCCTTCAAGTTGCACCTTGCACGAGGAGGTCAAACAATGCTATATTTATAGCAAGGCAGACCTCTTTCATGAGGTGTGCTGGGGAGGAAGTCGCTCAACTCTTGGTCGGGGAGGGCGGCTTCCTTTTATTGATATTAATAAAAAAGCTGTATCCCAGTTTAATTGGGAAACAGCCTCCAGCTTTTAGCTAGCCAGTTGTCAATACGAATAGATTTATTACACTTAAAATTTGCTGCAACAGGTAGGCACAGAAATGAGGGAGCATTAGCGCGGATTAGTCCTGGAATAAAATAAAAAAGCCAGAATAGCGGTTTCATTGAAACGGCATTCTGACCTTCGGCTTTTTCCAATCAGTCTTAATCCACAGCATTTAACTTTGGATTAAATTATAACTTAAACTACTGTAAAAACGCAAGAATATTTTTCTATTTTGTACTTAAATTTTTCTAGTCCATCAGAGATCATGATCAAACCCTGTTTTCCGGAAATCCCGCTCCTTCATGTCTGCCGCATTACAGGCCATTTTCTGCAGCAGGCCATAGACCGTGCTGCGTTCCGCTGCCGTCAAATCACTTGTCATTACCTCCGCCCAATCATTGAGTACTGAGCGGATGACTGGTTCCATGGCCCGCCCTTTTTCTGTCAGAAACACCTTATTGGCGCGTTTATCGCTTAGATCAACCTGCCTATATATATACCCTTGCTCCTCTAACGCCAGAATCGCCCGGGCCGTTGTCGCCTTATCCACATAGAAATATTTGCTCATTATATCTTGTGTTACGCCTTCCTGACGATACAAGAATAATAAATACCGGTAATGTTTGTTGCCAATACCATAGTCAGCAAAGCTTTTGTCAAAATAAGCCTGCCCAGTGCGGTATAGGATTGATATCCACTTTCCCATATACGGTCGTTCCTGCATATGTCACCTGCCATTTACATATTCGGTCATACCAAGGCTTACGTCTGCTTACTACAAAACTATCACAAATTAGTTGACCGCGCAACTATTTTGTGATAGTTTTGTACTTATAGTATTATCAGAGGAGCATTAATCCTATGCGGATTGTGAAATCGTTGTCCAGCACGCATCCCTTCCGGGCCTTAAAACACCGCAATTATGCATTATTTTTCTTTGGCCAGGGTATCTCATTAATCGGAACTTGGATGCAGCGCATCACGATCGGCTGGTTAGTATACCGGCTGACAGGATCAGCCCTAATGCTTGGCACGGTTAGCTTCGCCACGCAAATCCCAACCCTCATTTTAGCGCCATTTGCCGGCGTACTTGCCGATCGCATGAACAAGCACCGGCTTTTGCTTATTACCCAGATCCTCTCCATGCTGCAGGCATTGGCGCTGGCAACCCTTGTCCTCTCAGAGCAGGCTCAAATCTGGCATATCATTGCCCTGGGCTCATGCCTCGGGATCATTAATGCTTTTGATATGCCTGTCAGACAATCATTTATCATCGAAATGCTTGAATCAAAAGAAGACTTAGGCAATGCCATCGCTTTGAATTCTTCGCTGGTCAACGGCGGAAAAATAATGGGTCCTTCCATTGCCGGTATGCTCATCCTGCTGCTGGGGGAAGGAATGTGCTTCCTGTTAAATGGCCTTAGTTATATTGCCGTTATCCTGGCCCTACTATCCATGAGGGTATCGGTACAACCGCCACTTGCTCCACAGAAAAAAATATGGCTTGAATTGCAGGAGGGATATCATTATGCCATATCCTCCAAAACAATCCGCTCGGTACTCATGCTGGTTGCACTGGTAAGTCTGGCTGGCATGCCCTACATTGCATTGATGCCTGTCTTTGCCGGGACAATCTTGCAAGGCGGCCCGGATACGCTGGGATACCTGATGTTTGCGAATGGTGCCGGTTCATTAATCGCCTCTGCCTTCCTCACTACACGCGCCGGTAAAGTTAGATTAGGCTATCTGCTTATTTTTGCCTCGTCGCTCTTAGGTTTAGGTTTAATTTTATTTTCTTTGTCTACTCAGTTTTGGCTTTCACTTGTTGTTATTATCAGCGTTGGCTTTGGCATGATGCTACACTCTGTTTGCAGTAACACGCTGCTGCAAACGGTTGTCGCCGATAACAAACGAGGTAGGATCATGAGTTTTTATACTATGGCTAATATGGGCACAACACCTTTGGGTAATCTGCTGGCTGGAGTTTTCGCCAACAACTGGGGGGCTGGCCCCACCATTTTTGTTTGTGGTATTTGCTGCATCCTGGGGTCAACTATTTTTGCTTTGCGGGCAAAAATACCAAAAGATGTCCTTCCCCATTGACACCAGCATCCTGCCTGTAGTACTATAATCTTAAATTACAAAAGCTGATCGGTAAACACCGAAGGCTAAGGTATATCTGCTGATATGCCCTAGCCTTCGGTGTTTTTTTACACATGCAGCTGCCTCCCCATCAATTAATCATATAGCAATAAGGCCAAAGAAATTGCTAATAAGCAACTTCTTTGGCCTTATTGCCTGATTTGTCTTGTAATACCCTCAATGTGTGTAGAGATATTGTTTTGTCTGTCTCTAATTGAATCGTGTAAGCACGACTGAATAAATGTCTTCCAGCAGCTTCAGCCCGCCGCCATAGCCTACATAAGAACTGTTAATGACCAGCCTTTCCTTCACCGGCCAGGAAACAGACAGGTAATGCGCCTGGGTTTTCTGCGCCACTTTCTTTTCCCAGGAACTGCCGATAATGAGGGGATAACCGGAAAAATACGTGTCCTTAATTTCATCCTGGATCAGATAGCCATCTGAAAGAAAGCTCACATCTGCGGCGATCCCATAGTTCAATTGTTTGAATTCCTCCCGGATCTGTTCCTGATACTCAGGTGGCGTATTGTCGGTAATATATTGCTTAGAGGGAAACAAACCAACATCATTCACCAGAAACTTGGTGATGGCTAAGGAATATTGCGCATCGGAAACGACAACAAACCGTTTGGACATCACCCTGGTTTCCAGAAATACGTCGGCAAACCGTTCAATAAAATAGTAATATTTTCTTTCATTCTCCGTAATAATATCCTCAACCTTTTGCTTGTCGATCCCGGCAAAGCCGCCCACTGCCCGTAAGAACTTACTGGTTTCAAAAGAACCGATAGGCAGCGTGGGAAGGTGCAGGTAGGGTGTCCCGAATTTCTCCTGCAAAAGTTTTACATTACTCAGGCCAACCCAGGGTGATACCAGCAGATTAAGTTCCGCTGCCGGTATTTTGTCGATATTTTTAATGCCCCGGTCATACCCGAAAATGGTATTCGGGATGAGTCCAAGCTGGGCAACAAGGTTTTCCAGTTCGAATAAATTGCCGTACCAAAAGGGATCATATTGCGGAACACTTGCCCAGATATTCACAAGCCCTTTGGTCTTTTGTGCTGCCGGCTGCAGGTATTGCTCAATAATCGCCTGAACGACCCACTCATGGCCCAGCAGATTATTCCCCTTAAAGCCTGCTGTTGAAGCAAAAATGACGGGTTTTTCCCCAGCCTGGAATGAACGGACGACCTCTTCCATATCATCGCCGATAATTTCGGAAGAACAACTGCTTAGTACAACATACATATCGGCATTAATGACTTTAAGAGCATGCTCAATGGTTTCCCGTAAGCGTTCCCCACCGCCGAAAACTACGTCCTTTTCATTAAGATTGGTGCAGGGAAAAATCCGGGGGGCAAAATGCCCCGAGCCGCCATAGTTTCCTCCCTGAAGCTTGTCGGCGCAGCCGGGGCCTGAATGCAGGATCGGTAAAGCTCCTGTGATTCCCTGGACTGTCTGCATGGCCGACATGGCGCATTTGTATCTGGGTTGATCCAATATTTTCGGCATCTATTTTGCCTCCGCTTTTAAGAATGTCGCATTATCCTGCTGATACCACCAATCGGAATAAGGCAGCGTGATTCTGGCAGCAAGATTTTTTTCGAAACTCCGGTTTCTTATGGTATCAAGTATGGTATTGGCGAAGTCCAGCGTTCCCCTGTAGCCAAAAGTCTTATACTCATCCCCGAGAAAAAGCGCCGCAGTTCCCTGCTTGATGGCCCAGACTGTTGTACCCGGGTGTCTGGCCAAATAAATATCCGGCTTATAGGTGTTTAATATATTAAGGATTTCAAAATTTTGCTGGTCGCTGACACTTACTTTCAGGTTACCAGGATTCTCTTTTAACAAATAG
>JAQSXM010000303.1 GCA_029256645.1 Sporomusa sp.
CAGCTGCTAATTTGTCTGTTGGTCAATATGGCAAAGATAAAGTGGTCAACGCTACAATTGGTGCAATTTTGGATGATAAGGAAGCCTTGGTATGCTTGCCTACTGTGGAAAAAGTATTCCGCAATCTTCCTATCAACGAAGTAATTAATTACGCGCCTATTGCCGGTTTGCCTGAATTCTTAGAGGCAGCTACTGCGTTAACATTTGGCGATAACCGACCTGAGGCTTATACCAATGCGGTAGCGACTTCCGGTGGGTCAGGGGTGCTTCATCACACCATCTGGAATTACTCAGAGATTGGTGATGCGATTTTAACATCTGACTGGTATTGGGGGCCTTACAAAGTGTTGTGTGAAGATGCCCTCCGCAAACTGGATACCTTCACTTTGTTTGATGAGAACCAAAATTTTAATATTAAATCCTTTGAAGCCAAGGTGAATGAATTACTTGCTAAACAAAGCAGCTTGGTAACGATTCTTAATACCCCGGCTCACAACCCTACCGGCTACAGCCTAAGTGACAGCGAATGGGATAGCATATTAGACGTTATTAAGGCTGCAGCTAAAGACGAGTCCAAACGTCTGGTCATTCTAGTGGATGTTGCCTACCTCGATTATGCCGGAGAAAAGAATGAGTGCCGTGCTTTTCTGAAAAAATTCAGCAATCTTCCTGATAATGTTCTTATCGTTCTAGCCTTCAGCATGTCTAAAAGCTATACCATGTATGGGCAGCGTACCGGCGCAATGATCGGTATTTCCCAAAGCCAGGCAGTCATTAAAGAATTCGCTGACATTAACCAATATAGCAGCCGGGCAACCTGGTCCAATATTAATCGCGGCTGTATGCGCCTCCTCGCTACTATTTACAATGATAAGTCGACACTGGCTCAGGTCGAACAAGAACGAGCCCACTATTATTCTCTTATTAGAGAACGGTCAGGGATTTTTGTGCGTGAAGCCAAAGCAGTTAACCTCAACATGCTGCCATATATAGCTGGCTTCTTCCTGACGATCCCTGCAACAAATCCAGATGACGTCTGCGATAAACTGCACAAGGAGCACATCTTTGCTGTACCGCTTGGCAAAGGCGTGCGCATTGCCGTATGCGCAGTACCGTCAGCTAAAATTACCGGTATGGCGGGAAAAGTGGCCCAGGCCATAGCCGCCGTCACGAAGTAGAAACCAATCGGTAAGCGAGATTGCCTCCTGTTGCCTGTATGCCGTTGATGCAATACTGCGGTCATACAGTCAACTGCGGGGCAATCTATTTTTATTGTCTGTCACCACTCTCGCCGAGTTACATAATATATAACAAGAAATTTTACTATGTAATTAAATGAGGTGAGAATGTGGCTGACAACCTGGCTGTTGCCAATATTCAAGGCGGTCCGCTTGCTCCGGATATCAAGGGAACTGTAACCTTCAGGAGTGTGCAAGGCGGCACAAAAGTAACTGTTGAAGTGTGGGGCCTGCCCCGGTACCAACCGGCAGTGAACGGGCAGCAGCAGGTTGGTCCCCACGGTTTTCACATTCATGAGGTTGGTATCTGTAAAGTAGGTGATACGTCTAACCCGTTTATGGCAGCCGGAGGGCATTGGAATCCAGATAACCAGCCCCATGGTAATCACGCCGGTGATTTGCCTGTACTGTTTTCTAATAACGGTATTGCGTATATGACTTTTTTTACTGATAAATTTACTGTAGCAGAGATTATCGGTAAAAGTGTGATTATCCACGAAAGTCCGGATGATTACCGAACTCAACCGGCAGGTAACTCTGGCCGGCGCCTGGCCTGTGGCGTCATCAGAGGGCGCCGCGATATTTAAGTAAAATATACCATCGTTTGAACATTTAGGTGCGGGAATACTATGCCAAAGGAGTTGATCACAATGAGCTGCCATCACAACAATATTTTTGATGACACCACATTCGAGTTTCCTCGCACCGGTTTCTGGCTTGTGCATATCTTTGGGGCCTGTTTTCTTTTATTATTAGGGATGCGGATGGCTGTGCGAAGAGCCCCGTTACCGATCATTGCCTATCGTATGTTTAAGTTGTTGCGGTAATCTGCATGATAAATGGCAACTGCCTGTACTAGAGCAGTTGTCAATTTTTTTTTGATGTTGGTTGTTACTGATAATTGGGCAGGAAATCGAGGGAATATAGTTGAATTTATTTATATATAGTTTAGAGAGAGTTTGGCGATAGTAAGGGGGCCTTCAGGTGTCAGAAAAAATTAATGTAACATTTTCTAATGGCCGCATTGCCGAGTACAACAAGGGGGTAAGTCTGGTAGAGGTTAGCCGGGATGCCGCTCACAGATACACTACACCGGTAGTAGCAGCCAAAGTGAACAATGCAATAAGAGATTTGCAAAGTGTTCTGGATCAGGATAGTGTGGTAGACTTTCTTGACCTTCA
This sequence comes from Sporomusa sp., assembly GCA_029256645.1. The sequence goes on from JAQSXM010000303.1 coordinate 2,420, forward strand.
TACTGATGAAGGGATGAAAGTGTATCAACGAAGCTTAACCTTAGTAATGATTGCAGCTGCTCAGGAATTATTTCCTGGCTGTGAAGTAACAGTCGAGCATTCATTAAGCAAAGGACTGTATTGTGAGTTGCATCATGAACGGGAGGTAACGCCTGAAGATATTTCCAGACTTGACCGGCAGATGCGCCAAATTATTATTGAAGACCGTCAGATTGTCCGCAAGACTTTACCTAGAGCGGAAGCAATTGAGCTATTTAAGGCAGCAGGGCAGAAGGAGAAAGTCAGTCTGCTGGAACAGCTTGACAGGGAGAAAGTCAGTATTTACTACTGTGGTCAGGTGTACGACTATTTTTACGGTACAATGACGCCCTCTACTGCCTATCTTAAAGTCTTTGAACTTCGATATTATCCACCGGGAATTATTCTTCGCCTACCAGAAAAGGGCAATCCTGATCTGCTGCCCAAATTTGTTGAGAACCCTAAATTATTTAAGGTATTTCAAGAGGGTGCGCAGTGGGGAAATATTTTAAAATGCAGTTATGTTCCTACTCTGAATGAGTGTAGTAAGAGTAATGATATAAAGGACATTATTAGGGTAGCCGAAGCCTTGCATGAGAAAAAAGTTGCTCAAATTGCCGATTTTGTTTCTTCCCATCGCAATGAGGTGAGAGTTATTTTAGTAGCAGGACCGTCGTCCTCTGGTAAAACCACATTTGCTCAACGTCTTAATATTCAGCTAAGAGTGAATGGGGTATGGCCTGTGCCGGTCTCATTAGACGATTATTTTGTTGACCGCTGCCATACCCCCCTTGATGAACACGGTGATTATGATTTTGAGGCCATTGAAGCCATTGATCTGGATTTGTTTAATGCACACTTAGCCCGGATTTTAGCTGGAGAAGAAGTGGAATTACCTACCTTTAATTTTAAAACAGGTGAGCGGGAATACCGCGGACACCGGATTAAGGTGGATAAAGGTCAACCGCTGATTATTGAAGGCATACATGGCCTTAATGAACGGTTAACGGCAGCTGTTCCCCGGCACTGTAAGATAAAGATCTATGTTAGTGCACTGACGCAGCTGTCGATTGATAATCATAATAGGATTCCAACAACAGACGCCAGGCTCATTCGAAGGATTGTCCGCGACAGTCAGTTCCGTTCTCATGATGCCCTCATGACGCTGAAGATGTGGCCGTCGGTTCGCCGTGGAGAAGAACGCAATATTTTTCCGTTCCAGGAAGAAGCTGATGTGATGTTTAATTCTGCACTCATTTATGAGCTGGCAGTGCTTAAAAAATATGCTGAGCCACTCTTGGAAAAGGTTACACGGGAGCACCCCGAGTATTCTGAAGCCAGGAGATTGCTTAATTTTCTGGAGTACTTTAGTCTGGTGGAAGATGATGAAATTCCAAATAATTCAATACTGCGCGAGTTTATCGGTAAATCTTGTTTCGAGAAAAATTAACGATAACAGTAATACCCCTGCCTTTTACGGCAGGGGTATTTTTGATAAAAAAGATCATTTAGGATCAAGCTTACGGGCCAAAATGGCTGCCATTTTGCTTGAGCCGGTCATGGTTGGCATGCCACGGTAATGACCGAGTTTTGCCAGAATAGAATATACTTGTGGATTTTCTACAGGTGTATGAGCATGGGCGGCATTGCTATAGTCATTTACCTGACTGGTACCCAGCTCAGATGGAATAATCCGGCCCGGGCCACCTACACATCCGCCTTTACAGGCCATGCCTTCAATAAAGTTAGCCTCAAGGTTGCCAGCTCTAATCTCTTCCAGCAGTTTAGTGCAGTCAGGTATCCCGTCGACTTTGACAGGCTTGAATTTTTCGGCCCGGCGGGGAATCAGTTTCTCAAGCGTAGTGCCGACTGCTGCGCTGACACCGCCCGTCCGGGCATAAAGACGGCCGCACCAGGAGGCCAATGGGTTCTCCTCGTCCGGTTCAGCGGCCGGGTTGATTTCAGCTGCAGCAAAGATTGTCTGCAGCTCCTGAAAGGTCAGGACAAAGTCAATGGCGCCTTTCAGGTCCGGCAGCTGAGCCTCAGACTTTTTCGCAACACAGGGGCCGATAAAGACAACCTTTGCCTCAGGTTCGAGTTCTTTAATGACTCGGCCGGAGGCAATCATGGGGGATACCGAGGGTGATATATGTCCCATTAAGTCTGGAAATTTGTTTTCAATTAACTTAATCCAAATCGGGCAGCAGCAGCTGGTAATCAAAAAATCATGCTCACCCTGGACGTGTTCATCATACTCAAACGCTTCCTTAATCGTAATAAGGTCAGCATATAAGGCTGTTTCCACCATTTCGTTAAAACCCAGCTT
>JAQSXM010000304.1 GCA_029256645.1 Sporomusa sp.
GCTATAATCGCCTCATAAATTTCGCCCCGATAGATTTTGATTTCTTTGGGAGCTTCAATTGCCAGGCGAACACTGTCACCTTTAATATCAACCACAGTAAATACGATATTATCTCCAACAATAATACGTTCGCCAATCTTACGGGTAAGTGCAAGCATACTATTCCGCCCCCTTGGCAACCGGTCGGTCTATCGATAAGCCTTGCGGAAAGAGACGGTGGCGTACTGTATAAAGTGGCTTTTCCAATACGATTTGTTTGGCAAGACGTGTTTTCCAGTTAATAATAATTGGGGCAATGAGGTTTGCCGTCATTTCCTCAATCTTTTCCGGTATACGGACAATGTTAAAAATGCGGGGTGGATTATCATTGGAGAGTCCAAGTTCCTGTAAAATTTCTGCTTCCAGTGCAAACGAATAGTCTTGGAAAAAAGTAAATGGCTCAACAATCACAAAAGTAAGATCAGGATCTGTTACTGATTGCAGAAAAGCAAACGGACTATCCTGCTGATATGGAAGAAAAGCGAACAGATGCTCATTGGTAAAACCGGGAATCCCTTGCGGAAACCGGATAAGCTCGCTGTCAATAATCTCTACTTGCCCAAAACGTGTTGACTGGATAAGCATAAAGGTCCTCCTAAACAACCATATGTAGAACTATTCAAAACTTTAAGTGGACAGATCGATTGCGGTGTCTGTTGTCCACATTCTGATACTGGGATATTGAACCACACGAAGGTTAATTGTGCCAGGATGATAATCACAATCGACCGTACCAGGCTGTATATTGATTGTAAGATGCCCTGCCACAAATGTAAATTCAGGTGGATGCACTATATAATTAACTATCGGTTTTTCTAAGTGAGCCCAGGTAATCTCCGGTGCAGGCGGTGAGTTAGTATCTGCAGCTATATTAGGTATGGCTGCTTCTCCAGACTCTATTGCCGCCATTCGATCACCTTCCTGAGCAATACGGCCTACTGCTTCCAGACCGGCTTGACGACCGTATTCAGCACAGTCACGAGAAAATTCAGCAGGATCTTTTATCCCGTAAGATGCCCTAAAAGGCGTGTAGTCAATCTCCAGTTCGCCTCTTGGCTGGCGGATTTCGAGCGTTGCTGCCTGAGATTCCATAGTCATTACCGGCGGAGTAGTTTTTATTCCGAGATATGCCCGTTCTGTAGTTATTTCAATTTTAGCATCTTGTTGGGAGATGTTGAGTCTAATCATATTATCCTCCCAAAATATTTATTTCAAGAAATCGACAAGCGAAACCGGCATAATCCGGGCCCCGACGGACAATGCGTTCTTATACACCGTCTCACTTGTTTTAAAATCAACAATAGCTTTAGGGATATCCAGATCTTCATTTGCGGCCAGATCGCCGGTAATGATAACATTAGCATTTTCCAGCATCGTTTCGGCTAGTTGGTAAGAAGACATCCGTGCCCCAAGCTGAGTGTGGACTTCCAGCAACTTATTATGGTCTGCATCCAGATTAGCCAGCCCGGTATTTAAGACAGCATCCATGTCAGGTGCTCCGGTTATCAGTTGATTCTTAATGTCAATCATGTGTTGCAATAATTGGTTATTGGTACCAAAAACATCTTTGCCTGTCAAATTTACACTGTCCTGCGCCGGGGTTGCTAATCCAGGCTTTATTGGCATTGATATTTTATTATTATCCCCCTGATAGATAACGGTATCACCATTTCTGACAAAGGGTTCTGTTTTATCCTGCTGACCGGCAAATAGGTATCGGTCACCGATTTTGGAATTGCCCACAACGATCGCCTGGTTTATCAATTCGTCCATTTCAGCCGCAATTGCCACATAGGCAGCAGCCGGTTTCGTACCGTCCGCACTGATTGTCAACTCTGTAAACTTGGTTAAAAGCGAGTTTAAACTGGTCATTGCCCCATCGGTATTGTCCATCCAGGATATAGCATCACCAAGGTTTTGGTTATACTGTTCATTCTCCGTCAAACTGACTTTGGCTCGCATGCCGCGAATCGTTTTAACCGGATCATCAGATGGCCGGTGCAGTTGCTTGCCATCAGTCAACTGTTCCTGGATGTCATTCTGTCTTTGTAACGACTTGTTTAAGCTTGTTAAAAAACTATATGTTATCATATTGTTTGACACACGCATTCAAGCAACCTCCTTATCTTCCCACAACACCTGTTCCATTAATAAGCTTATCCAGCATCTCATCCATGGTCGTTAATATCCTGGCAGCAGCATTATAGCCTTTTTGAAATCTGATCATATTACTCATTTCTTCATCCATATTGACACCTGCTACCGATTCGCGCCAGTTAGTTATCTGGGACACCAGCGTGTCCTGATTTGTTGTTAATCGCTTTGCATTTTGAGTCTGAACACCAAGGGCACCGATAAACGAACCATAAAAGGTATCCAGCGACGACTTGCCAAGCAAATCTGAAGGATCCACCTTCAGCCGGTTAGCCATATTAACAGCATTGTCACCAGCGGCATTCCCCTGGGGCACTGTAAAGGAATAAGTATTGGTTGAGCTATTATGAGAATTAGTTTCGATTGATATTTGGACACCGTTGCTCAAGTGAAATGAACCATCCGCATCAAGCGTCGCAGTGACAACCGGCCCGCCATCCACAGAATAGTTTATAGTATGAACCTTGCCTGCAGCATCAACAAGTCCCAATTCTACACTATATGCCTTATAACCGGTGCCACCGGTGTAGCTGTCATATAGACTGACTGAAGCGCCACCTGCTTCACTGTTGCTTTTGTCAATAGTGATATTTTTAGAAAATGATTTGGCGGCAATCCTGCCAAGTCCGTTTGTTGTATCGAACAAATCCGGATTGACCTGTAGTGCCTTTATCCATTCAGACGGTGGCACATCACCGGCAGATGCTACCCCAAAAACAGAAGTTAAGTCACTTGCGCCATAGTCAGGGTCAGCGTCCCCACCCTTACCGAAAAAGTTGTTACCTGTCGAATTATCTAACCCAAAGCCGGTGCGATGAACCGCATTAAACTCCTGCAAGAGGAATTGGCTCATTGTGGCCAGCTTATTCAAATAGGCTTTAATCCCAGTATCACTTTCCCGCGCCTCACCGCTCGAGGTTGCAGACGTCTTATCCCGTGAATCGATCAGTCCTTTTATTTCACCATTGGTGAAGTTTATAACAAGACCGCTGGACGCATCAGCTACATCGACAACTTCATACCCATAATCAGCGTCCTGGCGTGACTGAACCTTTAATTTATTCAACTCATTACCGTCTACCAATACAAAACCAGAAGATTGAATAACATAATTTCCTTTTGTGTCTTCACTTACATTAACGTTAATCATTTTTGACAACTGGTCAACAAGATAATCACGCCGGTCTCTGAGGTCATTTGCATTGTCAACTTTTCCTACCTCAATCCCAGCAATTTGCTTATTTAAAGTCAAAACTTCCGATGTGATTTGATTGACTGAATCAACGCGAATTCCAATTACAGTATTAATATCAGAAACCATATTCCGCAGCTGAGTATTGGCCTGCTGGATTGCATCGACCATTTCAACAGCCCGTTCCCTGAGTGCCGTACGCGCACTATTGTCTGAACTATGGGTAGATAAGGTATTCCAGGCTGTCCAAAAGTTATTGAGTACCGACTGCATGCCTGTCTCAGTTGGTTCCTGGAACACACCTTCAATTTTATTCAATGTGCTTAAGGCAGTCTGCCCATACCCCAGCGTTGATGATTCTTTCCACATTTGTTGATCAACAAATGTATCCCGCAGTCTGGTGATAGATTGTGTTTCCACACCGGCCCCCAACTGAACCTGCCCTCTACCCGCATAAATCGTCTGCGGCGTCACTGTAGCCAGATTCACCCGTTGCCGGGAAAACCCTTCAGTATTGGCATTGGCAATATTATGCCCCACTGTATCAAGAGACATTTGCTGAGCTAAAAGCCCCCGCACAACTGTATTTAAACCACCGAAAGTCGAGCTCATATCTTACTCCTCCGTTTATTGCATTCGCTAATTCTATGCCCTGGTATCCAAAATGGAACGGTTGGAGCCAGGGGGTGCAGTCTGGCCTTTCGGCGCATATGTGGGGCCTACAACGCTCTGGCTTAAAATATTGATATTATATTTAATAAAGTCCAGGGATTGCTCAATCAATTTAGTATTAATCTCATTAATTTTAGCAAGTTCACCAGTCACCTGTTCAAATTCTTCGCTCAGTTTTTTCAGTTTATCTGCAGTGTCGCTATCAGCCCAGTCAATCATTGCTGACCAAGCAACCACCCCACTTGTAGCACTGCCTACCACTGTCGCAATTTCACGGGTAAGTGTTAATCGCTTAGTTTCCAGTTTACCGGCTTCAATGATAAGGACCTCTTCCTGATTGGTCAGCAGATCTAGTTCCTGGGGTTTGGCTTCTACTAGAATATCGCGTTTTTTCCTACTTAGCTGTAGCAGCGCCTGATAGAGTTCAAGGGTCTGGTTCAGGAGAATGATCAGTTTATCCCACATAGCCGTCACTCAAACAGCCCCCTTTCTAATACAGGCGTTCATTCTTGGAATAGGCAATAATTCTATCGGCAAGTTCGCGGGAATCAACCTTATACTCGCCTTTAGCAATCTGCTCTGAAAGCTCTTTCACTTTATCTTCCCGCACTTCAGGCAGCCCTTTGGCTGTCTTAAGAACCTGGTTTAACTCCTGAGCGTGAGTGGATAAAATGACCTCGT
>JAQSXM010000305.1 GCA_029256645.1 Sporomusa sp.
CATGCAGATATTGAGATTGTTGAGGAACATTTTAAAGGTAAAAAAGAAGTATCAGGAACAGCTCAAAGAATTGCCAATGTACTTAGCCTTAATGTTGAAGAGCACCTGAATTCTATACGTGTTGGTGGAATTGTCGGGCGCCATGAAATCATCTTTGGGATGCCGAATCAGACAATAAGGCTGTCTCATGAAAGCATCAGCAGGGCGGCTTTCGGACAGGGATCTATTTTTGCAGTGAAATTCCTCATAGACCAACCACCAGGCATGTATACGATGGAAACGATAATTGCCGAAATGTTCAGACAAAATATTCCTGTGTATTAACGCAGTAAAAAAGATAATTCAGTATGCTAAGGATTTGGTCAAGGAAATGGAAAATTCTTTGTACTCATAGGAGTGCGTGTAGTATAGTAGAGCCGCTTTCTCTAATTAAGGGAAAGCGGCTTCAGTTATGCCCCCTGCAGCATCAGTAGCATCATGGGGTTACGTTATGTTATTCAGGTGATGTAACATGACCCATTCGTATAGTCAACGTGACTTTCTGCGAGAAGCTTTATACCGGATAAATCTGTAGCCTGCATTCTGGCGACTGCAACCGCACGGCCAAACCTAAATCGCCTGTTGGTTCTGAGCGATTCTCTTTACCGGTTTCAATCTTTATAATGACTAAGAAACAGTCCGCAGACAGTTTTAATTGTCTGCGGACTGTTATTTTAGTGCAAAAAACTATTATATAGATAGCCTGAAATCAAACCGGCCCAGGGAGGTTCCAATGGCTATGAGATAACCGGGGGCGTTGAGAGGGCTCTCTTGCTGTCGGACTGACTGGGGCTGCAAATCGACCTTAAAGCCGTTCGTGGACAACACACTGCAAAAAACACCATTATGGACGTTGAGGAATTCGCCGATGCTATCGAGGGCCATTTCGTCAACAATGCTAAGATTCTCATCACTGAAGCGGTTAGCTGTAGCCATCACAGTTTTTGCATCCATAATTAAGTTGACAGTTAAAGCCGGCTCGCCAATGATTTGTTGTGATGCAACCCAAGTACCAGCCTGATTAGTTTCAATGGCCAGTGGCAGAATAAAAGGCGTTTCATTTAAGAAGCGGACAAGATTGCGTAGTGTCAGCCCGGCATAGTTGTACAATAGATCAGCCTTGTCACCGGCCTGTGAAAAATCCAGTAGCTTTTTGAGACCGGCATCATCATCAATTGGCACTGGAGAGGACATAGCGTTAGCTGTAATGCCATACTCCACACGAAAATCAGCTAACGCCTTTTCTATAGCGGTTAATGTTAAATAGCCTTTGTCGGTGATTGCCTGGAGCAGTGTCAGATGCCCTTGGCCCTGGGTAGCTAATAGTTGGTCTACTTGCGCAGACGTCAGATAGCCTTGCTCCTGGGCCAGCTCACCAAATTTTTTATCTTTTGCCCGTTGCAGATTATGTATTTCTTCTACCTGCTCACCTGTCAGCAATCCGGCATCCACAGCAAGAATTCCAAGTTTGACCCGGGCGGAATGCTCATGCTGGAGTGCCTGAAAAAGTTGATCAGGAGTAAGAATCCCTTTATTTAACAGGTAATACCCAAAATATTGATTAAACATTTGGCTGACTCCTTTTTAATCCAAATTTCACCATATCAAACAGATGGTCAAAGTGATCTCTTTTTCCAGTGGCCTGGTATTAGGCTAACGCTTGTTGTTCTGCAAGACAAGGTCAATAACCGGCAATAGATTAGTATCGCTTACCGGTTTGATAATATAGTTTTTGGCCCCGAACTCCAATGCATCCAAGATAACGTGTTTTTGGCCTGATGAACTTACAACAACAATATTTGCCAATGGATCAGCCTGCATAAGGCATTTAATCGTTTCGACCCCGCCTAAGCCAGGCATGGTAATATCCATTGTGACGATGTCTGGCTGCCATTCCGGATAGCGCGCAATAGCCTGTTCACCGCTAGCCGCCTCTCCTGCCACCACATGTCCGGCTTGCTCCAGTATCTTACGTATAGTTTTTCTCATCATCATTGAATCATCAACAATTAAAACGCGTGCCATTTGTTATCAACCCCCTATAAGCAATGTCATTCTCTTAAAGATAGTATTTAGAGAAGAAGCAGAAAGAGAATAATTATCATTATCAATATATAATTTGCCATTATGCATGAAAACTCCTGCAAGCTGCAATAAAAAAAACAACTTATCATAATGATAAGCTATTTTTTTACAGATTTTTGACTGCTACCTAACTGGCGATATTATTGCGGTAAAATAACAATTTTTACCGGGAGGTTTGATGCTCCCGGCGGGCTGAAGGTGAAAGACAGCGGGTCACCGCTTTCATAAGTACCCAGAAAGCCCAGATCTTGCTTTCTGATATCCCCGAAATAAAGCCGGTCACGCGGCGTAATAACAGGGCTCCAGTTTACTTCCGGATGGTCTATTCCGATAGCGCCGGCGTAACTGCCGCCCATGGGAGCAAGGTAATAGGAAACTCTACCGCCTTTTTTTGAAGGCAGTAAAACCTGGTAGACGACACCATAGTTGCCATAATTAAGTACCTCCGATCCGTCGGTAGCATCTATTCCCTTCAGGTAGGAATCCAAGTGGTTGTCAGCTAGGGTGATGCCTGCCGCTCCGTCGATTAACGGGTCGTAGTCCCTGACGGGGGTAATTTTCCTGTTTGCGCCTGCAAATGTCCCACGCAAATGCCACTCATCAGGCGGTAGTACTGTTGCTGTCCGGGAAAACTCGACACTGTTCTCAGTTACCGGCAGCATCATAACAGAAATAGTGACTGGTTGATCAACCTCAAAATCATAAATACCATGGATCAGCATATTCGGCACAATCGCCAGTTCATCCAGGCTGGCAGCAAGCGGCACTGCTCCCCCCGCGGGAATGCTTAAGCTATAAGTCTGCTTTTCGCTTAGGTAGGCCGCCTGAGTTTCTTTGCCAACCTTTATCCAGATGTTTCCCGGACCGCCCAAAGTAGCCTGGTTGACCGTCACATGGGCGGTTTGCTTGCCTTTATTCTCGACAAGGACAGCCACTTTTTTTACATCTCTGGATGCGTTTACATGATAAAAGAAGAGGCGCACGGTGCCTGCTACCTTATCCTGGTATAGAATGCCGTCACCTACTACCATTTCCGGACTATCAGAGAGCAATAACGTACCTTCAAGGGAGCTTGTATGTACCTCCCATTCAGGAAGACGGTCTAAATCCAGAGCCGGTGTTGATAACGCTGCCAGCGTTGAGTTATTTCCAAGAATGAATGATAGCATTATAACCAGAACAAGCCTTATAAGAGTTTTCATTTCAAAACCTCCACACTGCAACAAATAGAAGAAATAGGAACAGTAACTTGTATAAAAAGATAAATCCCCTATCGATACATCTCGCATCGTAGGGGAGAATTAATACCGTCACCCTATTAACATCAATTCATTAGATTTAAGATTTTTAGAACACCTTTTATTGCTAACTTCTGCTAAAATTTAAATTATCCTGCAGCAAATTGAATTTTTATGTCGAAATCAGGGTTAAGCTTTTGGCAGTATGGTATTTAAAATAGTTATTGGTTGATAGCAATGGCGGTCTTGGCTGGCTCAAATGACTGGATGATCTTGCGTACCTGCGGGTCCCAGAAATTACGCTCGCTGTCAACTGTCAACAAAAAAGCGGCTGATGTAAAACCATTGGCATTAAAGGCATAACCTTTTACATAATATGGCATATTTATCCCGTACGTCGACAGCACTATTCTGGCGCTCAGACCATAGGCCGGCCGGTCATTGATTTTTAGATAATCAGGACGGCTAATCTCAAGAAAAGGTACACTGGCATTGAGCTCTGTAGAGCTTACCAGTTGCTTTTTCAATGAATTGGTAGTTGTGGTGATTGTTGTCTCTAGTTTTTCACGCGCCACATCGGACAATTCCTGGGTAAAATATGCTTTCTCGCCTGCAGTCATAAGTTTGTCATGCCGGTAGAACAAGAGGACTGCCGTACGGTAAGCTTTACCATCATTTGACGTAAGCTGATATACTTGCAAATTTATTTTACTCAGTGAGGCCAGTGGATCGACCGGCGGCAAGGGCAGGGAAGGAGCTGGTTTTTTTGCTTGTGTTTTTTCGTTAGCTTCTTTTAAAACCGTGGAAAACACCTGCAGCAGGTCTGTTGTTTGCCAGCCTTCAGGCATGGAGAATACACCAATTCTTTCAATTTGCCAGTTGACATTCTTTGCTGCGTGGGCGTCAGTGCTGCCGGTAAACAGCAGCAGGCAGGTTAAGGGTATTATGAGCAGCCAGTTCTTATTCATGCTTGATTCCTCCGGAGAGAATTTTTTCAAACCAGACAATAATGAATTGCCGGTTGCTCTTTGTTATTCAAGAAAATAACAGGGATTTCCTGCCGGGGAGGAAATGTTTAACTCCCGGTTTAGTCAGTTATCGTAATAATGGTGTTTTTCTGCGCTTTGGCGGTATACAATGATTGATCGGCTTGGAGCAAAAATTCATCTAAGGCTTGGTTTGTTTTTAGTGGTACTACTCCCGCACTTATTGTTAGACGATAAGATGAGAAAGTAGTTTCAACAAGGTTACGGATTCTTTCCATAACTTCACGGGCTTTTTCGACCGTAGTTCCGGAGAAAATGATGGCAAACTCGTCGCCTCCCCAGCGGGTAACTATATCTGTACTTCTTGCATTTCTTTTTAATAGGGTTG
>JAQSXM010000306.1 GCA_029256645.1 Sporomusa sp.
CTGCGGCCAATGCACTGAGTTTTGTACCCTTGGCAAGATTGCGTTTCGCCGGCGTGATGCTGGGACCGGGAAGCTATACTATGAAATTAATGAAGACGAATGTGTGGATTGTGGGGTTTGCCTGCGGGCAGAGGTATGTTCTGCCAGGGCCCTGTTTATGCCGGACTACGAATGGCCCCGTACTGTCCGGGCTGCTTTTAGCGATCCGACTGTCGAGCACCGTGAGACCAAGGTGGCAGGACGGGGAACGGAAGAGATTAAAACCAATGAGATTACCGGGCGGATTAAACGGGGATTTGTGGGGATTTCCTGTGAGATGGGACGGCCCAGTGTCGGTGCCCGCTTCCGTGATATTGAAAAAGTAGCTGTTGCGCTGGCGCAGCTGGGTGTGGAATTTGAGCCGAACAATCCCTGTACCCGGCTGATGGCCGATCCGCAAACCGGTATCTACAAAGAAGAAGTCAAAAATGAAAAAGTGCTTTCGGCGATTATTGAAATGATTGTTCCCCTGGCAAGAATGACCGAAATCCTGACGGCTATCCGCCGCGTTGCCGCCGAGGTTGACTGTGTTTTCTGCGTCGATTTGATTTCCGTGCTGGAGCAGGATAATACAATACCAACCCTTCCCCTGCTTAAGTCGCTGCAGTGGCCTGTTTCATTAAACGGTAAAATGAATACCGGTCTGGGTAGACCGCTGGCAAAGGAGGGTTAATTTCATGTCTCACACATTGCACCGGCGTGGTACACCGGAGAATCTGGAAAATGATTTTCCCATGCACGCTTTACCGGCCCGCGGCTTTAACCATGAAGGCGCCAGGCCCAAACTGCAGAAATTTTTAGAGATTGCGCATGCGCACAATCCGGTTAATCTGGGCGACGTCAAGCTCGGTAACAAGTATGTGACAGAGTATGAAGAGCTGTATGAGAAGCTGACGATCAGCAGCACCCATGCCGTTCTGGCTGATAAGGACGACCTTACGGCGCTGCTTGCAGACGTGAAAGCGGCTGATCTGGGCATGTCGCTTACGATTTCCGGATTGTTTGCAAGACTGTTTGAATGCTGCGCCCAAGCGGGGATTCAACCCCATGCTGTGGAGCACTCCCTGGGAGTACTGGGCAAAACGGAAAAAATCCCGGAAGAAGAAATAGCGCAGATAACGACGATGTGCGGCCATGCTATGGTTGCGCAGGGCTTGGTCCGCCGTCTGGTCCGTAAGGTGAAAAAGGGAGAAATGACGCCGGAAGAGGCTGGCATTGAGCTGGCCAAGCCCTGCCGCTGCGGTATATTTAACCCTGCCCGGGCGGCGGTGCTCATTGATGAATACTGCGCACTGTTTACAGTTACTGTTAAGTAACTATTGCGATGCCGGCTATGCTGCCTGGCTTGGCTGTCAGCAGGGATAGATATAGGGTTTGTCGAATGGGACCGTGGAGAACATAATGAATGAGGTGTAATATGAGTAAAATACGGTTCGCGATCGTAGGGACAGGATCTATAGTTCCTATCCATGCCCAGGCAATTTCCAGCATACATGATGCCTCTTTAGTCGCTATTTTTGGTAAAGATGTTGCAAAGGCGCAGGACCTTGCAGCCAAATTTAATTGCGATTGGTATAATGACTATCTAAAGCTGCTAAAAAGAACAGATATTGATGTTGTATCGATATGTACTCCTAGTGGACTGCATGCTGAGTTAGGGATTGAAGCTGCGCTGGCCGGTAAGCATGTTGTTATCGAGAAACCAATTGATATCACATTAGAAAAGGCCGATGCTTTGATTAAAACCTGCCAAATGCAAGGCGTTAAGCTGGGAGTCATATTCCAACGACGTTACAGTGATGGTGTTATCGCTTTGAAGAGTTTACTCGATCAGGGTAAATTCGGGAAACTGATCTTCGGAGGAAGCTATATTAAGCTATACCGGAGCCAGGAATACTACGACAGCGGTGCCTGGCGTGGCACATGGGCTATTGATGGCGGTGGTGTGTTAATGAACCAGGGCATCCATTATATTGACATGTTGCAGTTTCTGGCTGGTCCGGTTGCGGAGGTGACAGGGCATTGCGGAACTTTGGGGCATACAGGGCTTGAGGTGGAGGATACCGCTTCGGCTGCTGTCAAATTCCAATCCGGTGCGTTGGGAGTCATTGAAGGCACTACCTGTGCGTATCCTGGTCTGGTCTCACGTATCGACATCTATGGCACAGAAGGAAGCGCGGTTATTGAAAATGATGTACTTACCTCGGTTCAATTAAAATCAGGGTATGAATATAAGGTTGGAAGTAATACTGACAATGCTGGAGTAAGCAGCCCTGACATTTCGTTTGAATGTCATCAGCGCCAATTTCAGGAGATAATCACCGCAATTAAAGATGACATGGAACCTTCAGTGAACGGTGTAGAAGGACGTAAAGCTTTAGAAGTGATATTGGCTATTTATAAATCCGCATTTACAGGGAATAGAGTAGCATTGCCGCTAGCAGACAGCTTATTTTTAAAAGATCTGGCAAAGTCTGGCTGGTGAACCTAACGGGTTCCAATCTAGAGCCTAAACTCCCGGATGTCTACAAGTAATCTGCACGAATTGACCAAGCCCTCGCCCCGTTATCGGTGCGGGGCTTTTGCTTGTCCAAAGAGATCTACAGTGATGGAAAGATAGATTACCACTAGTGGAAACATTATTGACAGAAGTGGCAACAATATTTCCACTAGTAACAAATCCCGTAAAAAAATCTACCTTGCAGCGGGTGGTGTTGAAGCAATAGTCAGAAAATAAACGCTTGATATTGCAAGCTAATACAAAGTAAAATTGAATATATCCTTTGTGTTAGGAGTGCATAACTATGGCTGTAATTCGCTGGCTGGTTAAGACAACGGACCGTATTGGTATGATTCAAGATGTGGTCCAGGTATTTTCCCGCGAAGGGGTAAGTATAAGCTCGATGGAGGTCTCTACAGGACAAATTTTTATCAAATTTTATGTGAATGCTGCAAGAAGACTGGAAGAAATTCTAAAACGGGAACTACTCGTTCATACTGACATTATTGATATCATAGATATTGCGTTACAGCCTTATGAACAAAGAGAAAAAGAATTGCAGGCTGTTTTGGAGTCAGCCAATGAGGGAATTATCGGCCTGGATAGCGAGGGGACCATCCGTTATATCAATTCAGCGGCAGCAAGCTTGCTTTATGTTGAGCAAGGGAAAGCGGTAGGGCAACAAATCAAACAATTAACAGGGGCTGATACTCAACTGCTGGAGCTTTTAACAGGTCACAGTTTTGATAATCAACAAATGCTGACAGATACGCCCCGCGGTATCCTGCATTACTTATGTTCCGGACGGCCAATAAGAAATGAGAACAATCAAATTATCGGAGCTGTAGCGACGC
The DNA here is from genome assembly GCA_029256645.1 of Sporomusa sp. The sequence goes on from JAQSXM010000306.1 coordinate 3,394, forward strand.
TGAAAAGTATGAAGGCAGCTCAAAAATTAGTTCATTCGATGATTAAAAGCCAGATTTTTGGTTTTAACGATATTATTCGTGCCAGCTCAGCAATGGAACATGTTATCGGCATTGCCCAAAAGGTGGCGATAAGTGATTGCACGGTTTTAGTCAGAGGAGAAAGTGGAACAGGTAAAGAGTTATTCGCCAGGGCTATACATGAGGCCAGTTCCCGCAATAAGCAGCCTTTTGTACCCATTAACTGTGCCGCTCTACCAGAAACTTTATTAGAAAGTGAACTGTTCGGATATGAAGAAGGCGCTTTTAGTGGTGCGAAGAAGGGGGGAAAGATTGGTTTATTTGAAGCAGCTCATCAGGGAACCTTATTTCTTGACGAGATTGGTGAGCTATCACTTATTTTACAGGGAAAACTGTTGAGAGCCATACAGGAGGGGGTTATCCGGCGGGTGGGAAGCAACAGCCAAATTCCGGTTGATGTCCGGATTATCGCTGCAACAAACCGGAATCTGGAAGAAATGGTGGAGACAAAGCAGTTTCGGCAGGATTTATATTACCGGATTAATGTTATCCCTATCACTATTCCACCGCTACGGGAACGACCGGAGGATGTTCCGTTACTGTTAAAATACTTTCATACGAAATATTGTATTGAATTAAATAAAAACCTGGAGTTCTCTCAGGCTGCCTATAGTCTTTTGACATGTTACGAGTGGCCGGGGAATGTGAGAGAGCTGCAAAATGTGGTCCTGCGGGCAATCCATCTTACTATTGACGGAGATATTGAGATCTCCAATCTGTTACTAACAGGTGAAAAAAACCTTGAGTATGGCGATAGGCTGGAGCGGAGTGAAAGCAGCCTTAAAAAGACAATAGATCATACTGAAAAAGCAATCCTGGAAAAAGCCCTGAAAAAATATGGCAGCGCCCGGGGGGCAGCCCGTGAGGTTGGTCTGTCTCATACTGCCGTTTTAAATAAGATTCGGCGCTACAAATTAGAGTATTTACTGTCCTCTGCTTCTCGCAAGGAAGGTTCATTTAGAAAAGGCAGTAATCATAATTTAACATAAGCAAAAAAACAAGGGGAGCCGGGCAATGCCAAAAGTAAAACCATTCCCTTGTGTTCCTGGATTATCTGATATGTGCAAAGCCAAAAAACCGCGTTAGCGGTTTTTCTTATATGCTCACGCCTGGGTATGGCGAATATGGCATGAAAGTTGCAAGACAATGTTGCATATAGAGATGAAATAGGCGGATTAACAAAGTAACCCGCCCCTTCCCGAACCGTACAAGCGACTTTCACCGCATACGGCTCTCCATATTCCAAATTAATTATCGTCG